>NZ_VPDQ01000056.1:0-4292 GCF_013417535.1 Acinetobacter sp. YH12241
GGCTGTTTTGGAAGCAGGAATATCAACACAAAAGCATTGAATAATTTTTTTAATCTTGTAGTGACTTAATTTACTGTTTTCTATCATGATTCTAGACTAACATAATCATTTTGCTAGTCTAGAGCCTCTGGTATTTTTCTAAAAAGGTCAGATCTCTACATTAAAGCCTAAATTGACATCACAGGCTGCTTGTCCGCCTCGGATTCCCCAGTTTTCCAATGGACTTTCCTGCAGATGAATCAGGATATGGTCAGACGGAATGCAGTTTTCCCAAGCTTTCTACACTCTGTTGATACAGTTTGCGCTTGGTCTCCAGACTTCGGCCAGCGAAGCAGTCAATACTGATCTAGGTAAAATATTCAGGCTGGGCCAGATGAACCATATATTGAAAACGATGGGCTTCATGTACCACCAGCCGGATATTACGGTCATAGTCAGGCAGTTGAAAGGCATTTTTCACACAGTGAAATACGCTGTCGAGTAACTGCTCTTCATCAGCCTGGGAATATTGCTGCCGGACTTCAATTTGAACGGTAGGCATGTGCTTCTTCTTTTTATTATTTTATTGAATTCTTTTAGATATTTTTTATTGAATAGAGAGATGAGCTTTAATAAGGTCTTCTATCTCTACCATATCGCAAAATTATCCTGAGAACTCTGGAATTAATTGGATAAATATTTTCAAGTGACCTTGTCGCCTCTGGCCTACAGCAGATGCGGTCAATGCCTCTACTCGGTCTTTCTGACTCAGGCTATATTGAGTGCATACCAAGACAGGAAGTCTTGCAAAAACAAGAATAAAACATCGGCAGGATGCTGATTGATACCGGAGGAAAGGTATCTGAGCTAAATTTGAAAAGGCCCTCACAGGAGTTGGGGCCTTTTTCTTTCATTCTGATATTAACTATTTAGCTTTTTACTGAGGGGCGGTCATCTTAAGCAACTTGGCTTTTGGACCATCTTCAATCACCCAGAGTGAGCCATCTTTGGCCTGAATCGCACCACGAATCCGCTCTTTCATATCCAGTCGCTGTATTTCTTTAACAGGGCTTTGAGTAGTATCAATCACGATCATTGCCTGAGAAGACAGACCTGTAGCAATGGCTTTATTTTTCCATTGAGGAAAGCTATTGCCAGTATAGAACAGCAAGTCTGAAGGAGAAATTACTGGAGTCCAATCTAGTGCTGGTGCTTCAAACTCTGGTCGGGTACTGTGATCTGGAATCGGCTTGCCATCATAATGATCTCCATTGGAGACGATCGGATAGCCATAATTTTTGCCTTTCATCACTTTATTCAGCTCATCACCGCCTTTAGGACCCATTTCAATCACCCAAAGCTGCCCTTGTGGATCAAATGCCAAACCGAGAGGATTACGGTGCCCCAGACTCCAGACCTGCTTGGCAATTTCACCCTGATTCATAAATGGATTATCGAAAGGAATTGAACCATCGTCATTCAGACGAATAATCTTGCCGGCATTGGATTTCATGTCTTGAGCTGGATTGAATTGCTGACGTTCACCCGAACTGATCCAGAGTTTGTTATCTGAGCCAAAGATAATCCGGTGCCCATAATGGCCCTGACCGGAAGAAAATTTCGGTACCTGAGTCCAGATTTTTTTGATCTGAGTGAGTTGTGGTGTGCTCTTGGTGAGATCCAACTTGCCACGAACCACGACTGCACCATAACCACCTTGCCCTTGTTCAGCATAACTGAGATATACCCACTGATTCTTGGTAAAGTCAGGATGGAGTACAACATCGCCTAAGCCACCTTGTCCGCCATAGGCCACTTGAGGAATACCCTGAACAGTTTGAGTGCTGCGATTGGCTGGATTAAATAATTTTAACTTTCCAGATCTTTCGGTAATCAGTAAACGTTGATCTGGCAGCTCAGTGAGTGCCCATGGCTCATTCAACTGCGTAAATTCTTTAACTTTATAGGCTTGCTGTGTGGTTTTGGCAGAGGATTGCCCAGCTGCCGGTGATGAAATCTTGTCTTGGGCACAGGCAGTCAGGCTATAGGAACCTAAGCCTAATAATAAAATTGCTGCAATTTGAGTTTGTTTCATTGTTATTTTTCATGCTAATTTCATTCAGATAAGTACCAATTTAGCATTCCAGACAGCGGCTAAAATAATAAAAAAGTAAAGGAATCGTAAGCGGATATAACTTGATCGGATAAAGATAGCTGATGTATTGATTGGATTTTTTATTATTTAATACAGGCTGAATCGCGAAGAATTTTCGCCTGATACAACTGCTGATCGGCTGTTTTCAGTAAACGGTCAACATTTCTATAGATATGTTCAGCATCCATAATCGCTGCCCCAACACTGATACTGATCCAGGACTTGTCATCCCCACGATTGGCATGTTCCAAATTGAGCTTACGGATGACCTCACAAAGTTGCTCGGCAAAAGCTTCGGCTTCCTGCCAGGAAATATCTGCCAGTAAAACCGCAAATTCCTCACCCCCATAACGTGCCAGAAAGCCATTTTCAGGCAATATTTGCTGAATGGTTTGAACCAGTGTTTTTAAAATATAGTCACCTTTGAGATGGCCATAATAGTCATTATAGTTTTTAAAATAATCCACATCGATCATATAAACAGCCAGCGAAGATTGGTTTACGATCGCATGCTCATATTGCTGCTGAAGCTGTTCATTTAAGGCAAAGCGATTATAGGCACCTGTCAGCGAATCCAGCCTCACCTGCTGCGCGAGTTTCTCATTAAGCAGAGTAATATCACGTGTACGGTCCTGAACCTTCTGATCAAGTTCTTTATTCAGGCGCAAAAGCTGCTTGTTTAACAACTCGGTATTAATACTTTGCACCGCATAATCACGGCTGAGCTGAAAGGTAATTAAAATAAAATAGGCACAGGAGGTATAAAATGCAATTTCAACTGAATCAATTACCTTAAGCGCAAGTAAATAGTCATGCAGGAAGGTCAGGCAGACCAGCACCACCGCAATAGAATTGATCTTGGAATAACGCACATGCGATTTGTGCATGCGGTAAGCGCCATAAAGCAGATTAATAAAAACCAGTACTGCAATACTAAAGCTTTGGAAAAAGAAGCTCTGGAAGATATAAGGCAGCGTAAACAGGGTCACAGCCACATTGATACTAATTAACAAAGCTGTGATTTTTAATAAATAAGGATTTAACAGTCGATACGGCAATAAATAGATATAAATCAAGAAGAACAGAGTCGCCAATTCAGTCAGTAAATACTCAAATCGTGTGCCCCATACCTAGGAAATATTCGTGAATAAAGTATAAATGAATGGGACTGCAAAGAAGCTACGTAGGCTCAAGCACAGAATAAACAACCCTAGAAACAGCAGCAAATTACCTGCTTGCGTTTTAAGGCTGCGAAATACTGCAAAGAACACCATAAAGCAGCCAATCATCAGCAGAACGCCACTGATCACACTTAAAGGAATTACCTGATCATAAAACTTATCCAGAATAGGCTGGTTAAAGCCAATAAACATGCTGTTTTCCAGCCCGCCACGGATATGGTGATAACTTGAAGCCTGAATGGTAATCGTCACTTCCCGCTGTGAGGGAAAGAAAGAAGCCAACTTTGGCGCCATCATGGTCTGATGCTGACCATGTATGCCTACCTGCCCTACTTCTATCAGGAGATGATCATCGACATACATGCGATAAGCCCCATACTGATAAGGCACATAAATATAAACCGCATGATTGATGACTGATTCAGGCAGCCTGAAGGCTTTTTGAAAAGTTCCAATATGGTCTTTATGACCTGTTAAGGTCAGGAAAGAATTAGGTAAATGAACTTTTTCAGCAGCAAGAGTCTGATTAGAGGAAGTTAACTGAGATGGTCACTGCCCAGAAGTGGGATCAATCAGCTGATTGGGGTAGAAATCCCATTTTCCATCGAGTTTGACATACTGATGATGATCAAAATTTAATTCTGTTACAGCGTATAGCTGTGGAGAAATCAAACTGAGCCATATCAACACAAATGTGTTTATGAGAATCTGCTGCATATGACTCAGAGAATAAAAAATATTTACACGAGTAGTATAACATTTTACAGCTGATCAGAGATTATACAGCTGTAAAAAATTAGTCGTTAAAGAGAGAAAAGTGATTATATAAATATAAAAAAAGCCCCCTGCGTGAGCAGAGGGCTTTTGGAATAATGAGCTGGCGATGACTTACTCTCACATGGGAGACCCCACACTACCATCAGCGCTAAGAGGTTTCACTTCTGAGTTCGGGAAGGGATCAGGTGGTTCACTCTTGC
>NZ_VPDQ01000057.1:0-3683 GCF_013417535.1 Acinetobacter sp. YH12241
TGGCGACCATAGCAAGAGTGAACCACCTGATCCCTTCCCGAACTCAGAAGTGAAACCTCTTAGCGCTGATGGTAGTGTGGGGTCTCCCATGTGAGAGTAAGTCATCGCCAGCTCATTATTCCTAAAAAGCCCTCTGCAGAAGCAGGGGGCTTTTTTTATGCGTGGGGTTTCTAGAAAAAGAAGTAAATAATCTCCTAATTGTACCTAGATAATAAAAATATAAATAACGTGAAAAGTATAATTAATTAACTTCGCCTTATTTTCTTATTGGTCTGTCTAAAAAATATTCGATCTACGACTTTAGCCTAAATTTTATTAAAAAAATCTAACTTGGTAAGTTTTGCAGTAGACAAGGTTTAAAGAATCATCCATTTTATATACAAAAGTGAATGAACGTTCATTTTTTTATAGAATAAAAAAGCTCACAATTGGAGGTGAGGAAAAATGACAGCAACAACAGTGAATGTGAATGCTGTAGTGGATGAAGCAAAGTTTAAACCTTTTCATTTAAAGATCGTACTTTGGTGCGTATTTGTCGTTATTTTTGACGGTTATGATCTGGCAATCAACGGTGTTGCTTTACCCCTACTGATGCAAGAATGGAATATGACGGCAGTTCAGGCCGGAATGCTTGCAAGTACCGCTCTGGCCGGCATGATGTTTGGTGCCATGCTCTTCGGTATGCTGGCAGATAAAATTGGACGAAAAAATGTCATCCTGATTTGTGTAACCTTATTCAGTGGATTTACGTTCTGGGGCGGTTTTGCCTCTGGTCCGACTGAATTTGGCATCCTGCGTTTTATTGCCGGATTAGGTATTGGCGGTGTATTGCCGAATCTGGTTGCGCTCACTTCTGAATATGCGCCACAAAAAATGCGCAGTACTTTAGTGACTACCATGTTTAGTGGCTATGCAGTTGGTGGGATTATGGCGGCGTTATTAGGTGCCTGGTTTACCCCAAGTTTTGGTTGGGAAATCATGTTCTATATCGCAGGTATTCCATTATTGATGCTGCCTATACTGTATTTGTATTTACCGGAATCTTTAACTTTCCTGGTAAAGAAACAGCAAAATGAAAAGGCCAGCAAAATTGTTCAACAGATCAGTCCTGAGCAAAATGTCACTGCAAGTACCCAGTTTGTACTGAATGAAGTGCATGCACCCGATGCTTCAATTGCTGCTTTATTTAAGCAGGGCCGTAGCATGAGTACCTTATTATTCTGGTGCTGCTTCTTTATGTGTCTGCTTATGGTCTACGCATTGGGTAGCTGGTTACCAAAACTGATGATGGCAGCGGGTTATTCTCTGGGTAACAGTTTGATGTTCCTGATGGCCATGAATATTGGTGCAGTGGTTGGAACCATTGGTGGTGGTATTCTGGCGGATCGTTTCCATCTGAAACCCGTCATTATTGGCATGTTCCTGTTGGGTGCAGTTTCATTAGTTGGATTAGGCTTTAACTCTCCACAAGCTGTGATCTATCTGTTAGTCGCTGCTGCAGGTGCTTCGGCAATTGGTAGTAGTATTCTGCTCTATAGTTTCGTGGCTCAGTACTATCCATTGGCAATCCGCTCTACCGGTATTGGTTGTGCGTCCGCAGTCGGTCGGGTAGGGGCAATCGTTGGTCCAATTATTATTGGATTCCTGTTGGGTATGGAGCTGCCACATAAAATGAATTTCTTGGCTGTTGCGATTCCAGCCATTATCGGCGCGATTTCAGTGGCGATGATTGTACGTAAAGATCTGAATGCAGAACGAAATGCTGAGACCTCACTGGCGAAACAGAAGCTGAATTCTATTAAAACCTAGTCACTTTTTGCCAATCCACTTGCTATAAATCTGAATTGAGTCAAAAGATCCCTTTCATAAGAAAGGGATTTTTTGTTTAAAGTATAAAAATCATTCATAAAAAATTGAATAAATCAAAAAATCATTGGTCTATAGACTATTTATATAAGCATTTTAATGAGAATAATAAATGTCTAATTATTCAATTATTTAGTTTTATAAAAATGTGATAAATCACACAAATAGCCGCTATTTTATGGCTGAAATTACTCCATCATTTGGTCTTATTGTGCACTAAATCTCACTTGCGTATATTGCTAAAACTTGAATATTCCCCCGGATATTCAAAAGGATTTTATGGACAAGTACTCATGGGAGATGAGAACGATGACAACGGAAACAGTAGATATAAATTCTGTAGTCGATAATGCGAAATTTACGCCTTTTCACTTCAATGTAGTTGCTTGGTGTTTACTCATTATCTTGTTTGACGGCTACGATTTAGCAATCAATGGTGTTGTTTTACCTTTATTAATGCAGGACTGGGGCTTAAGTGCCGTTCAAGCGGGAATGCTTGCCAGTACTGCACTTGCCGGCATGATGTTTGGCGCGATGATCTTTGGTTCTCTGGCAGATAAAATTGGCCGTAAAAAAGTCATCATGATCTGTATCGTCTTATTCAGTGGCCTAACTTTTGCCGGCGGTTTTGCTTCAAATCCGACTGAGTTCGGTATTTTACGCTTCCTTGCCGGTCTGGGTATTGGTGGTGTAATGCCAAACCTGGTGGCACTGACCTCTGAATATGCACCACAAAAAATGCGTAGTACTCTAGTGACGACCATGTTTAGTGGTTATGCGGTAGGTGGTGTAATGGCTGCCTTATTAGGTTCATGGTTTACCCCAAGTTTTGGTTGGCAAATCATGTTCTTTATCGCAGGTATTCCATTATTTTTATTGCCTGTGATCTGGAAATTCCTGCCTGAATCTTTAGCCTTTATCGTCAAAGACAACAAACAGGAAAAAGCACGTCAAATTGTACGTCGTTTGGCTCCAAATCTAAGTGTTACAGACAATACAACTTTTAAACTGCCACAGGAGAATGTACCTGAAGCAGCAAACGTGGTAAGCCTGTTCCGTCGTGGCCGTGCCGTAAATACCTTATTGTTCTGGGTTGCTTTCTTCACTTGCCTACTAACCATGTATGCGCTGAGCAGCTGGTTACCGAAGTTGATGATGGCAGCGGGTTACTCAATGGACAACAGCCTAATGTTTATGATGGCGATGAACGTAGGTGCAGTGGTTGGTATTGTGGGCGGTGGTATTTTGGCTGACCGTTTCCACCTGAAACCGGTATTGATGTTCCTCGGTATGATGGGGGCGATTGTGATGAGCTCAATGGGCTTTGCATCTAACCAGTTCCTGCTTTACATCTTGGTGTTCCTGGCAGGTGCAGCATCAATCGGTTCGCAAATGTTGCTATACAGTTATGTTGCACAATTCTACCCATTGGCAGTACGTTCAACAGGTATTGGCTGGTCATCTGCGATTGGTCGTATGGGTGCGATTGTTGGCCCGATCCTGATCGGTGGCTTACTCGGTATGAACCTGCCTGCACACTTTAACTTTATGGCAGTCGGTTTACCGGTACTGATTACAGCGATTGCAGTTGCTTTGATCATGCATGATGATGAATCTGAAAAGATTGGTTCAGCAGATACCGTTCCTGCAAAAGCTTAAAACTGAGTATTAAATAAGAAGCCTCCGAAAGGGTAATGCCAGTCAGTTAAGCAAATTTTAGTAAAATGTAGTAAAAATGAGTGTATGTAAATACGCTCATTTTTTTATGTCTTTATCTGAACATTTAGAATCCACTCTTGAACATTCTCTCCCATCAC
>NZ_VPDQ01000058.1:0-3585 GCF_013417535.1 Acinetobacter sp. YH12241
AGGAGACATAAAGTCTCGGGGAAATCTTATCTTGAGGTAGGCTTCCCGCTTAGATGCTTTCAGCGGTTATCCCTTCCGAACATAGCTACCCGGCGATGCGACTGGCGTCACAACCGGTACACCAGAGGTTCGTCCACTCTGGTCCTCTCGTACTAGGAGCAGATCCTCTCAAATTTCCAGCGCCCACGGTAGATAGGGACCGAACTGTCTCACGACGTTCTAAACCCAGCTCGCGTACCTCTTTAAATGGCGAACAGCCATACCCTTGGGACCTGCTTCAGCCCCAGGATGAGATGAGCCGACATCGAGGTGCCAAACACCGCCGTCGATATGAACTCTTGGGCGGTATCAGCCTGTTATCCCCAGAGTACCTTTTATCCGTTGAGCGATGGCCCTTCCATACAGAACCACCGGATCACTAAGACCTACTTTCGTACCTGCTCGACTTGTGGGTCTCGCAGTTAAGCGCGCTTTTGCCTTTATACTCTACGCGTGATTTCCGACCACGCTGAGCGCACCTTCGTACTCCTCCGTTACTCTTTAGGAGGAGACCGCCCCAGTCAAACTACCCACCAGACATGGTCCTCGCTCCCGATCAGGGAGCAGAGTTAGAACCTCAATATTACCAGGGTGGTATTTCAAGGACGGCTCCATGGCAACTAGCGTCACCACTTCAAAGCCTCCCACCTATCCTACACAAGTAAGATCAAAGTTCAATGTCAAGCTGCAGTAAAGGTTCACGGGGTCTTTCCGTCTAGCCGCGGGTACACCGCATCTTCACGGCGAATTCGATTTCACTGAGCCTCTGCTGGAGACAGCGCCGCCATCATTATGCCATTCGTGCAGGTCGGAACTTACCCGACAAGGAATTTCGCTACCTTAGGACCGTTATAGTTACGGCCGCCGTTTACTGGGGCTTCGATCAAGAGCTTCGCTTACGCTAACCCCATCAATTAACCTTCCAGCACCGGGCAGGCATCACACCCTATACGTCCACTTTCGTGTTTGCAGAGTGCTATGTTTTTAATAAACAGTTGCAGCGGCCTGGTTTCTGAGGCTGCCAACAGCTCAAGGAGCAAGTCCTATCACCGCCGGCAGCGTACCTTCTCCCGAAGTTACGGTACCATTTTGCCTAGTTCCTTCAGCAGAGTTCTCTCAAGCGCTTTGGTCTACTCGACCTGACCACCTGTGTCGGTTTCGGGTACGATTCCAGTGTAACTGAAGCTTAGAGACTTTTCCTGGAAGTATGGTATCAGCCACTTCACCAGTAAACTGGCTTGCTATCAACTCTCAGCATAGAGTACCCCGGATTTGCCTAAGATACATGCCTACAGTCTTCCACCTGGACAACCAACGCCAGGCTGACTTAACCTTCTCCGTCCTCTCATCGCATTACACTGAAGTATTGGAATATTAACCAATTTCCCATCGACTACGCCTCTCGGCCTCGCCTTAGGGGTCGACTCACCCAGCCCCGATTAACGTTGGACTGGAACCCTTGGTCTTTCAGCGAACGGGTTTTTCACCCGTTTTGTCGTTACTCACGTCAGCATTCGCACTTCTGATACCTCCAGCATGCTTCTCAACACACCTTCATCGGCTTACAGAACGCTCCCCTACCACTTGCAATAAATTGCAAATCCGCAGCTTCGGTACATAGTTTTAGCCCCGTTACATCTTCCGCGCAGGCCGACTCGACTAGTGAGCTATTACGCTTTCTTTAAAGGGTGGCTGCTTCTAAGCCAACCTCCTAGCTGTCTATGCCTTCCCACATCGTTTCCCACTTAACTATGATTTAGGGACCTTAGCTGGCGGTCTGGATTGTTTTCCTCTTGACTACGGACGTTAGCACCCGCAGTCTGTCTCCCGGATAGTACTCATTGGTATTCGGAGTTTGCATCGGTTTGGTAAGTCGGGATGACCCCCTAGCCGAAACAGTGCTCTACCCCCAATGGTATTCGTCCGAGGCGCTACCTAAATAGCTTTCGGGGAGAACCAGCTATCACCGAGTTTGATTAGCCTTTCACCCCTATCCACAAGTCATCCCCTGGCTTTTCAACGACAGTGGGTTCGGTCCTCCAGTTAGTGTTACCCAACCTTCAACCTGCTCATGGATAGATCACCCGGTTTCGGGTCTATACCCAGCAACTAAACGCCCTATTAAGACTCGATTTCTCTACGGCTCCCCTATTCGGTTAACCTCGCTACTGAATATAAGTCGCTGACCCATTATACAAAAGGTACGCAGTCACCACACAAAGTGGCTCCCACTGCTTGTATGCATGCGGTTTCAGGATCTATTTCACTCCCCTCACAGGGGTTCTTTTCGCCTTTCCCTCACGGTACTGGTTCACTATCGGTCAGTCAGGAGTATTTAGCCTTAGAGGATGGTCCCCCTATATTCAGACAAGGTTTCACGTGCCTCGCCCTACTCGACATCATCATATCAGCCCTTTCGTGTACAGGACTATCACCCACTATGGTTGCACTTCCCAGAGCATTCCACTAAAACTGATATGACTTAATGGGCTGTTCCCCTTTCGCTCGCCGCTACTGAGGGAATCTCAATTGATTTCTTTTCCTACGGATACTGAGATGTTTCACTTCTCCGCGTTCGCCTCATAAACCTATGTATTCAGTTTATGATACCGACCTTATAGCCGGTGGGTTTCCCCATTCAGACATCTCCGGATCACAGGATATTTGCCGCCTCCCCGGAGCTTTTCGCAGGCTATCACGTCTTTCTTCGCCTCTGACTGCCAAGGCATCCACCACATGCACTTAATTACTTGACTATACAACCCCAAACAGTCGTTCATCCCTACAAGTAGGATAAACAACATAATCAACCAATCACTCAGTCAATTACACAGTTAGAGTTTCGTGAACTTAATCACTGTACAGCTTCAATTAGATTCATATACCAAAACGCTTGATTCAGTTAATTTCGCTAGTTCTCATTCAATCACTTCAACAGTCAATCTTGCGATCTCTTGTTTCCGCTCTTGCATGAGTATGAACAAATTATTTCAACTCAAATATATTCTGTTAATGATTTAATGCATCCTCGTCGGATTGCATTACTGTGATAAATCACAGAGATTATCAAGTGGTGCGTATCTTAACGCTTCTACTTGTTAATCTCTAGGATCTACGCACTTGATCGCTTAGGAACTAAACATTCACGCTACTGTATGATCACATACTGCGCGAATCGTAGCTTCTTGCTTAAATTTCAAGGAAAAACGTTGTTTTTCTGGTCTTGAAATTTGGTGGAGACTAGGAGAGTCGAACTCCTGACCTCCTGCGTGCAAAGCAGGCGCTCTACCAACTAAGCTAAGTCCCCAGCTTATCATCTGTGATTCGATGTATCGTAAACTGTGTTAAGGCGAATGCTTAACTCGAGCATAGCTCTCGTCTTGCGCTCGGACGAAACATGTTTCGCTGACCCTCGCTCATGGTGGGTCTGACAAGACTTGAACTTGTGACCCCACGCTTATCAAGCGTGTGCTCTAACCAACTGAGCTACAGACCCTCAGATACATCGTCATGAAGAACAACTTGTTGTGGATTCTTACCAATCGT
>NZ_VPDQ01000059.1:0-3462 GCF_013417535.1 Acinetobacter sp. YH12241
GCAACAGGAGGTGTTGCTGAATATATATCCATGTTCATGGATTAAGTCCCCACTTGTTTTTAGGTGGGAACTAAATTAAGGCTTATAGGATCGCTTGGTAAGGCTGTGTTAGCCGGATGCTTACGATATAAAAAACCGGCTTGAGAATAGACCGGTCTTTTATGATATTTGCTAAAATACTCTTTTGAAATATAAAAAAACTAAGCGTGTATAGCACTGGGTCTAGGTGTTTTTTGGGCTTAGTTATTAGCGTTAGTTAAATAAGTATAAGTCAATTTTTACCTAATGGATTTGCTTTTCAACTAGTTCCAATTTCTTTAATGCTTGCCCTTTTTTATGATCATTATTAATCTTTACAACTAGAGCTAAAATAAAAACCATCACTATAAAAACAAGGAAAATCAAATGCTTTTTCATCATTAATCCCTTCTTTTGATCTTTAAGAATGCCTTGTTCCTTTGTAAATAGATATGACATAAGGGAAGCACTGATACAATCCTTTTTAAATGACTTTAGCAACTCGATAAACAGTTGCAACTCCACAATTCACTGCTTTGGCAATTTCTTCCTTAGTCATATTGCCAGCTGCTAGTAATTCTTTTATTCGTTTGTGCTTAGCCTCATTGGCTTTCTTACCTGTTGGCTTGTAACCCGAGCGTGCCAAGCCCTGCTTAATACGTTCTATACGTTTCTCATTGTCCAGGCGGGCCATTGTTGCCAGGAGATCAATCAACATATTATTGATGAGTTCCAGGATTGAATGAGTAATGCTGTCACTGGTTTGAATCATTTGGTAGGTAGTAGGAAGATCCGCTACGACTAAACGAAGTCCCTTCTCCTGGATCCTGCGCTTCAGCTCTTGAAAATCCTGTTGGGTTAGGCGTGATAATCGGTCAATACTTTCAACTAACAAGGTGTCACCTTGATTTGCTTCTGACAGTAGCTTATTCAATTCAGGTCGGTCTAACTTCGTACCACTATAGTTTTCCACGTACACAATGGTTTCGCCCAAATTCAAGTTTTGGTTTAGATCCTGAAGAATCTGCAAAGCCCTTTCTGCATCTTGATCTTTAGTTGAAGCTCGTAGATAAATACGTGTATTCATTTTTATCATTTAATCTTAATTCTATTAGATTAATGATAATAATATCATTTAATTATTGAATTAAGTTTAATGATAGATATTTTATGTTATTTGGCTCGTTATCATTCAGCTATACTCTTTTGATAAAAAAAGCATGACTAAAATCTAACGTGTATTATGTTAATTTTAGAAATGCTTTAGAAACCAAATAAATTAGGAAATTACATACAATAAAAGCCTTGGCTTCATTACATTTTAATTTTATTCCAACTTTCATTAAGCTTCTTTTCCATAAAACTATCTCTCAGACGTTGATTTTCGCGTATCGCAGAAATCAATTCTATATTTACACAAATTAAGCTCATTGCTTGCTGAAACTCAGCTAAAGGGTTAGAAGCTTCTAATTTACGCATAATAGGTAAATCTATATTAGATAATTCTGAAAAAATTCTTCCTTCGTAAATTAATTTACTGCTCATAGGATTTAAAGAGATTGTATTTTTTGTTTCAACTTTATTCGAGATAGTTTCCGTAATTGGGCAATGTATTATTAGATCTAAAACCTGCTCATTTTTGTTTTTTTCTAAAACTTTCCCATCTAAACTAACTAATAAATTATAATTTCCTTTGTATACCCAGCGCAAATCCTTTATATCTATATTTAAAATTAAATTATGATTAAAAGGAATATTATTGTAATGCTCTTCTTTACTAAAATATTCTTCAATTTCTTCTTGGGTAAGTTTATTAACTACATTTAGCTCATCACCTGAACGAACTGTAGGTGATATTGATTTTACTATGCTAGTTTCAGCATAAACTAAATTTGTATAGAAAATTATAATAAACAAATAAAAAAACTTAAACATATTAACCTCAAGATAAGAGAAAATTGAGTAAAAATTCCGATTGATTTTATTTTTACTGTCAATAAAGCTATTCAAGTAAAATACAACTATAAAAAATTTTAGAAGTACATTACGGAAAAAATAAAGAAATAGAAATTATAGAATCAGTAATTTAAAAGCATCACTAAAATCAAAAAAGTGGATAAAAGAGCTGTTATCTGATTTAGGCTCACTTTCCGCTTTTTAATGCACTTTCGTACGTTAATGACAGAAAATAGTACTTCTGCGAATTTGTTTTCATTAACGTACAATTTTAGATTTGAAGAACTACAATTAATTGCTAGCAGGCTCATCAAACCAACCTTCAATATAAGTGCCATCAGTACCTGTTTTCTTCACTCCACAGTAGAAATTGAGGTTCGTATCTCCAAGATATCCAGTAACTTTCTCTGGTGTATCTGTCATTGGTCTAAGAGTCTGCCCCGATCTATTTTTAATCGTCTCAAGACATTGTGACATAGAGCTAAATTTTCCCCCCATGACTTGAATTTCAGATTCAGCACTACAACCAATCATAAAAAGAGTAATACTTGCTAATAGAATGTTTTTCATAATTATTTATTTATGGTTTAACGAGGTAATATAGTAGCGTATATACCGTCTATCATGTCATTACATAGCCTAAAGTTAAGAGCAAAGAATAGATAAATATACGAGTAATCAATTAGTCTAGACGCAATTTATAAAACTTAATTTAGAAGTTTTAGTTAATGGCGAATTAATTCATATTAAGTATATGATACATAATACTATTTAAGGGGTTTAAGTTTGAAATTAAAGACTTTTTTACTTGTTGTATTAGGAGCATTTACAGTTGGTTGTGCGCCTGCAAATGATGTCTCTTATGATTCACCACCACCACAGTCTTATTCTCCTGCTAAAGAAAAATATATGAAGACTTGTATTGGCTCCTCTGAAGAAAGCAGTTGCAGTTGCATGTTTGATGCTATGGATCCAATACTATCTAAATCTATTGGTGAAGATTGGGCATCAGTTGGTATTAAAGATGAAGATTTTGATACTTATGCTTCGGCACTTGAAGTCGCGAATCAGAAATGCTTTTAATAATGTAATTTAAAAAAATTTTATCTTTCGATTAGTGTCTGTTAGTTAAGCAGACTTTAGAAAAGTTTAGTAAAAATGAGTGTATTTGAATGCGCGAAATTAAAAATTTAACATAAAAACTCATATACGAAATTCGGGTGTTAGAACCCATTCAAAGTGTACTCATCAGTACACTTTGAAATTTTGATATAAAAAATTTAACATAAAATCTCATATACGAAATTCGGGTGTTAGAACCCATTCAAAGTGTACTCATCAGTACACTTTGAAATTTTAATAGGCGGATTCAAGCGGCAAGTGCAACAGTATAAAAACCAGCCATAACTTCACTCGGTGTATACCAACCTAGTGTTTTTCTAGGACGATGGTTGAGTGCAAATTCTATCTGCTCTATTTGTTCGTTTG
>NZ_VPDQ01000060.1:0-3196 GCF_013417535.1 Acinetobacter sp. YH12241
AAGTGAAGGTAGAGAATGTTGAAGAGTACAATCTAAATTTTCAGATAAAGTCATAAAAAAATGAGCGTATTGGCATACACTCATTTTTACTACATTTTTCTAATGTCTGCTTAACTGACTGGCATTAACAATCAGAATGGCATTTTTACAGGACAGACCAATCGTCGTCAGCAAGGCAATATGAAAAAAGATGTCATTGGCGAAACCAAAGATCCAGCAAAATAAGATACTGCCACCTACGCCCAATGGAATGGCACTGATCACGGCCACAGGAATGGTCCAACTTTCATATAAAGCGGTTAAACACAGGAAAATAAAGGCAATCGAAATCACATACAGGAAAATCGCCTGACCGCTGCTGCGCTTTTCTTCCAATGCAGCTCCGCTCCAAGCCAGATTCACACCTTCCTGGGCATCTACCAATGCTTCAACATCCTGCATGGTCTGACTGGAAAACTTGTCCTTTGGAATCCCGGCATAGACTGGAACAGCGTTATAGCCCATATAGCGGTTAATACTGTTCGGCCCGCCCTGCCAATTCAGACTGCTAAACTGGTTAAATGACAGCATTTCACCTTTTTGATTGCGTACATGCCAGAAGGCCAGATCTTCAGGTTTGGAACGGTATTCTGCTTCACCCTGCATAATCACACGTTTAATCTGCCCGCGATCAATAAAGTCATTGATGTAAGTTCCACCCCACGCTGCGGCCAAAGTACTGTTTACATTTTGCTGAGGAATGGAATGCTTTAACACGCGTTCTGCATCAAGTTTGATATTCAGCTCAGCACTTTCTTTGGGTTGGTCCAGCTGTAAAAATTCAATCGATGATTTGCCTTGGGCACGCGCTTCAATCTGGCCAAATGCCTCCTGTAAAAATTCAGCTCCTTTATAATCCAGGTCTTGCAACCAGAAATCGACTACACGACCATTACTCGACATGGAAGGCGCCATAAAGAAAATTTGGGCATTGGCATGATTGGCAAAGTGTTTCTGTGCTCGATCGACAATGGCAAAGACCGAATCTTCAGGATTTTTACGTTCAGCCCAGTCTTTTAATACCACAAAGAGCTGCCCACGATACGGGCCTACACCAACGTTGTTGCCGCTATACCAGACGCCTACACTCTGAATGCGTTCTGATTCATGTTTCATTAAATAGTCTTGTACTTCACGCCCGACTTTTTCGACTTCTGAACGCGGTGCGTTGCCCGGCATGACAATCTGCCCCATAACAAAGCCCATGTCTTCCGTGGGCATCAAGCCTTCCGGCAAATGCTTATATACCCAGCCGAAGCTCATTATGCACACACCAAACAGTGCCAACATCGTGAATTTCAATCGCATGCTCCGAGCTGAAACTTTTTGATAACCGGCATTGAGCTGATCCATGCCATGGTTAAAGCGCTGTGCCCAGCGAGCCTGATGATGTTTGCGTTTCAATAACTGTGCCGCAAATGTCGGGGTAATCACCAAGGCCACGAATAAAGACAGCAACATCGCCACTACCAAAGTGAGGGAAAATTGACGATAAATCACCCCAGTAATACTGCCAAAGAAAGCCATCGGGATAAATACTGCAGTAAGTACCAGCGTAATACCGACCAGTGCTCCACTCATTTCCTGCATGGATTTTAAGGCAGCCGCTTTGGCATCCAGATGTTCGTCCTGCATCAGGCGTTCAATATTTTCCACCACTACAATGGCATCATCGACTAGCAGACCAATGGCTAAAATCAGGGCAAATAAGGTAAAACTATTCAGAGTCATATCCAAGACATACAGCACTGCAAAGGTCGCCAAAACCACAATCGGAATCGTAACGGCCGGAATAATCGTGGCACGCCAGTTTTGCAGGAAGATAAACATCACCACAATGACCAGAATAATGGCTTCAACCAGAGTTTTAGCTACCTGTTCAATTGAGCTGGTAATAAATGGAGTTTTGTCCATGGTCATTTGCAACTGGTAGTGCGGTGGCAAATTGGCCTGAGTGTTTTTTAATACGTCTTGAATCTGTTTGGACACGGCAATAGCATTACTCCGCGGCGCCAAAGTAATCGATAAAGCTGAAGAGAGCTGTCCGTTGGTATAGTTAATGTGGTTATAACTTTCTGCACCTAGTTCTACCCGTGCCACATCTTTTAAATACAGTAATGCACCGGAATCTGTGGTTTTAACGATGATATTTTCAAATTCTTTCACACTGCTTAAATGTGAACCGGCACTGACCTTGGCATTGAGATATTGATCCTGCATCGTCGGCAAACCACCAATTGCGCCTGAAGCCAGTGGCGCGTTTTGAGTTTCAATGGCATTACGGATATCGCTTGGCATCAGGTTAAACTGGTGCAACTTATGCGGATTTAGCCAAATCCGCATGGCATAACCTGCACCGTACAGGTCAATTTCCCCTACACCTTCAATACGTGACAAACGCGGTTCGACGTGGACCATCAAATAATCTGAAAGTTCGGTAACGCTACTCTGCCCACTCTCATCATATAAACTTAATAGTGCAAACTGGTCATACCCTGATTTATAAACATTGACTCCGCCCTGCTGCGTCTCTTCAGGTAAGCGGCTCAATACACCATTCACGGCGTTTTGAACCTGTAACTGGGCTTGATCAAGATCGACTCCTGGCTCAAATTGCAGCGTAAGTTGGGCCCGTCCCACCGAACTGCTGGAGTGAAAAGTTTCCAGACCTTCAATGCCTTTTACCGCCTGTTCCAGAATCTGGGTCACCGATTGCTCAACTGTTTCAGCCGATGCACCACGATAACCTGCGGAAACGCCTAAAGCTGGCGTATCCATATTTGGCATATGTTCAATGGGAATTTTTTGAAGTGCAAATACCCCAAGGGCCATCATTAAAATTGCAATGACCGCTGCAAACTTGGGACGATAAATAAAAAAGCGCGACAACATAAATCAGAAATCCCCATCAAATGCATCTTTAGGATGCACACGCCATGAATAGATGATTTCTATAGCAATTTTCACACCATGCTTAAATTTAAGCCAATCTTTACCTTTTTATTTCCGATAAAAAAATCCCCGTTATAACGTAATGCCAGTCAGTTAAGAGATTGACTGGCTTTTTCTTGGGTATTTTTGAGGTTTTCCTTTTACAACCCTTGGATAACTCCTCACTCTTCTCTCAGGTATAACATACCGATTAGATTTCTCCATT
>NZ_VPDQ01000005.1:0-158058 GCF_013417535.1 Acinetobacter sp. YH12241
TTTGATGATCATAGATAGTTTCTCTAAAAAGCATGTACCAATAGTTAATCGTATTACGATTTAAATTGAGTAATAAGGCTGTTTTGGAAGCAGGAATATCAACACAAAAGCATTGAATAATTTTTTTAATCTTGTAGTGACTTAATTTACTGTTTTCTATCATGATTCTAGACTAACATAATCATTTTGCTAGTCTAGAGCCTTATTATTTTCCTATCATAACTTTAGGGTAATGCATGATCAATCAGAAACCATTTCTTTCTTGAATGATTCAAAGCCTTTTTTGTCGGATTGAGCTACACGTGCTGCAACAGCGTTATTGAAGACTCCCTGCTTATACAGCTTATTTGCTGCCTTAACATAGTTCTGGAATGCGCCGTAGGTCATTTCCATGATTTCACTATGCTGATGGCCCATTGATACCAGAAACTGGAATGAATCAAACCAGGTAGAGTCATCTTTCTTTTTAATGCCGCGTTTTGGCTTTTCGTATTTGAAGTAAGCCTGATTGACCAAAAGTACAGCCTTAAGCAATTCCTTAAAAGTTTGCTCATCTGCTGCCAGATCAAAGATAGCTTTCTGATTTAGGCTAGTCACACAGGCAATAGCTGAGATCACCTGGACACCATGGACCTTAAATAGCCCTGTCAAAATCTCATCTGAATGATTTTGGTCTTTGATGAAATTCTTCAATACTTCAGCATGCATTGCCCAGGTGTCAAAGTCTTTTATCTGGATCTGGCGGACTTCGATATCATTAATCCGGATGCTGCGATTTGTTGCTAAGAAAAAATCATTCATGATGGGGTCTCGAGATAATTTTAGGCATTAAAAAAGCACCCGGAGGTGCTTTTCTTTTAACTTTAATAAAGGCTGAATTCTATAAAGCCCAATTACGACCTTGCCCCATCTCATAAACGATGAGAATTAAGGCTACTATCATTAGAACGACAACAACGATTTCGGCTTTGGTCAGCATTTTCGGAGCTCCACTTTTCATCATTCATATGATAAGCAAAGCATACAATTAATAACATAAAGATTACAAAAAAATTATTGGATGTTACAAAGATTTAGAAGTTAGGGAAGTTTCTTTAGAGTGTAACTACCTACTGAAGCATTCAAACATTTCGTTAAGCAACTCAACAAAAAGTTTCAACCGAAAAGCATTCTTACGCAAACCTAGAAACCTATAACTTTAGACCTGAATATCTTACATATCCCGACATAGCTGCTACATCCACGATTTAAATCATTCTCTACACTGAAATTAAGTCTTAGAAACGTAGAGGAAATTCAAATGAAAAAGTATTCGAAAATTCTAATCTTAGCTTTAATGGGATTTACTGGTACCGTAGCTATCGCAGCTGACTCGATTCCAATAGAAGCCACTGCCGCAGCTGAAGCACAACAGGTTGCTTTAGAGTATGGAAATGAAAAAGATCAAAAATCTGAATCATCTGGTGAATAAAAGAAAGCCCTTAATTAAAGGGCTTTTTAATTACTTCCATCTTGGCGTACAAGCACTCTTCCATGCCAACTCAAATTGCTTTTGATCCGTCTGATTTTCTACAAATACTATATCCTTTGAAAGCACAATAAAACGCTGGAAGGGAACATAATCACTATCTGCTTCTTTATATCTTACCTCTCCACACTCTCCTATTTGATTGCGGAACTTTGCCGAATCAGGGTTGGGAATAAATTCTTTTGCTGTTTCCCTTGAAAATTTAAGCTGTTCTTCTTTTATTATTTCTAATTTAAGTGGCTGATCATCGGTTTCCCTTTGCTCACAGCCAGTTAATATAATCACAAAGAATAACCAACCTAAATTTTTCATAATTCCCCCTTTTCTTTCAAGGGCAGCACTTTACATTAATTTTCAATCTTATCTAAAGCCTAGGGAGAGTGGATTTGTAAAGTTATGTTTTACTATTTTAAGTCTTTTTAAAATTGACCCTATATAGCCAGGTGAAACTTCCACTTATCAAAAAACCGCCCTAAAGGCGGTTCTTAGCTTACTAACTTACTGACATACAAGATAAATAAAAGTAGAAATAATTATTACGGCTAGGATGGAGACAAATATTTCTATTTTAGTCATAGCAGTTTTGTTCTCAACGTGAACTGAATATCTTTTATAGCCCTATTGAGCGCTAATTAAAATAACAAAATATTACAAAACGATGAAGTATTAAAAAATTACCTAAAAGGTATTTTCTATTACTGACAGTGTCTGGTACCGGTTTCAGTTTCATTGTGAAAACCATTCTTATCAGTTCTTCCACCATGCGCAAAAGCTATTGTTGCAAAGCAAGCTACCAGGATCAGCAATATCAATTTTTCATAATTGTTTCTGCTTTTTTATTGTTTAGAAGAGTTTTTATAACTTACTTTAAAAAGTTTTTAAACTAAAGCTAAAGCAAACCTCCCTAAGGAAGTTTGCTTTAAAGGCTTGTGTGTAAGTTATTTGAGAGTCCAATTACAGCTTTGACCAATTATGTAAACAACCACAATCGCAGCAAAAATCAATAATGCAATCAAAAAAGCTTCTACTTTAGTAGGCATGCTAATTTCTCGAAATATCCAACACGCCGATCATATATATAAAATATAAATTATGATATTAAATAAGGATAAATATTCTTAAATATGAATAAAATAATTTTTATAAATAGTCAATTTCTATATTTAAACAGGCACAAAAAAAGACGCTAATGCGCCGTGGATTTCTTTGTGCCTGTATGGGTTTAAGCAGCTACACTGAAGCGCTCAATATGGCCAAAGACACTTAGTTCAGCATCATTGGCTTTTGAGATATCTGCGAGAGCTTCACCTTCAATTGAATAAGACCCAAAGTCTTCATGGATCAGATCAAATTCAGTATCTGGTGAGAATTTCACACGCCATAATGTCATGACAACCTTATCACCAGTGAGGGTATCAATACCTTTGAAAAGGATTCGATATTCATTCCCAATGTTATTGGCAATTGTCGTACGTGTCTTAGCACCAGCTTTAGCAGAAAATTTAACTGGACCAGTTACAGCTTCGTTAAAAATTACGGTGCCATAAACTGAATCAAGCAAATATTTGTCTGCCTCAATAGCAGCGTCCGAACTATCCTTAAAAGCCACTTCGCTTAAATTGCGATGGCCCAGATCGATCATGGCACCAATCTTTACTGTACCTAAATCGATATCAGTCAACTGAGCTTCAGGAATTTCAATTGATTTACCGCTAAGGATTAACTCTAAATTTTCCTTAGTAACCTCTTCAATTGTCCCTGAGATAGCAACACCAGTTTGCTTGTATAAGACAGCATCTTTCGAACGTAGACCAGTTTTACTTTCATAGTGGTCAGTAGACTCAGTTGAAATAGCAATCTGTAATTCTGGAGTACTACCAACCGGCAGTAATGCAGCTGGTACACCACTAACCATTTTCGCTAGATGAAGTTCACCCTGAAGTGAAATCACATTTGAATTAGCCATTACTTTTCATCCCCTGTGGTTTTCTTAGCTGGAGCAGCTTTAGGTTCAGGCACCTCCTGAATGACACCATCTGCCAGTAACTTTTTGATTTGTGCATCGCTCAGCCCACCAACAATGTCATCTTTATTAAAACGACCTACAGGCTGCAATGCTTTGTATTGTTTTGCCATGACTGGCTCCTAAATGAATTTTTGTGATTCAAAAATAATCGTGATGTATGCAAAACTAGGGCTATAGCCATCCCGAACCGAAATCATTTCCAGCGCCGTCCGCGATGCCTGAGGCTGCCAGCCGGAAAGCAATTGAATTACCTTCTCAGTTAAAAGACCAGCTTCATCACTCACCACTCGGCCATCAGTCATTTGAGATTGAGCATTTCGACATGCAACCGTAACCGCCCATTGCTGACCGATCTGATTGATACTTCCACGACCTGCGCTGGCTTTCTTGTCAATACGGACAAAATTGACATGCGCAGATGGCGTGACTTGTGACATCTCGGTGACCTTAACCGAATTCAACGGCGTATAGATCTTTAGAAGTTCTGGAATTTCTTTCAGCTTGTTTGCGATCTCATCACGCACCGCGAAGAAGGTGCTCATCTATAAAACTCCCGACAATATCCAAAATCATTACCTCATCTTCAGCATTAATACCGAGCTGGGTCCGTGGTGGTAGAACTGATTGCTTCACTTTGCGATACTGCCCACCAACTGCAAAAGTGATGTATTGGCCATTCTTAGGTAAGATTGTTGCGCCGTAATGCAAATGTGGTGCGTACACAACATCTGTACCCACCTCCACACCACTTGAAAGAACATTGTGTGTGTAGGAATTCATCAGGCGGCCAGTGTTTCGAAGCGTTTCACCGACCCCGACACCATCCCTGCCTTGCATGCTGGCACGCCATGAAATCTTCCATGGATTACCATCAACATCAGTACCCGTTAAGAATCGATGCTGCACACTATCCACAAGTCCAGCACCAATCTCATCAAACAGCTGGTTCTTTAATGATTCAAAGTTACCTAATTGCTTAAGCACTGCTTCAATAGGTGAACTATCAGCTTGAATGGTTATTGCAAAAGCCATAAGCACCTCACTTCAAGCTGGGCATCTGGTCCAGGATAGAATCTCCAAATACACCACCGGTATATGAAGTACCGACTGGTGCTGTTGAAGGTCGTCCTTTAGGTTGGTCATCCACGATCTGGTTTGTTTCTGGTAACTGAATCTGCAAATGTGCTTTGTTATCAGCCACACGTTTTAAGAATGCAATTGCATCCTCATAACGCTTCCGGGCCTCTTCGATGGGTTGCTGGAAGTAAAGACGATAGCGTGCGATGTCACACGCCATACGCTTTAAGTTACTAGGCACATTGGGAAGTGGCAAAGGATAACGACCACCGATATGACCGTTAATCTCCTCTGTTGCATCCTGAATTGCATCAGTTATTGAAGACTGAGAAGGAAGCATCGCTTTCAGATTTTCAATCTCATCACCAAATCGTGCGACCAAATCTGCTTCAGTCGCATACATAGATCACCTATTTGGTTTCATCAGCAGGTTTTGAGTCTGCTTTAGGTTTTGCGGCAGGTTTCACCTTTTCAAGTTCAGCCACTTTTGCCTTTAGCTCAGCAACTTCTTGATCAGCCTTGGCCTTGTCCGCAACTGCTGCCTGATTGGCTTCAGTTAAGGTTTTATTTGCTGCGGTTAGTTCAGCATTGGCTTTTTCAAGTTCAGCTAAACGTGCAGCGGCACCATCTGCCTTAGGTTCTTCCGGCTCTTGATATTCTTCAATAGCCCCAGATGCTAAAAGGGCCTGAAGTTGTTTAGCTTCAAGCCCCTCAATTTCCTGACCTGGACGGAAGTGTCCGATCGATTGTTTTGCAATGTACTTTGGCATTTTGATCTCCTTATACAAATCCACGTCCACCGACTAAACCGTTCTTGTTATTAGGAACAGCAAGTGGAGATGATTCAGCTAGTAGTTGAATGCTTGAAGGATTCTTTTCCTGCCATTGGCTTAAATAGAATTCTAGAGCTTGACCAAATGCTTCGACGTTTTGCAATGCACAGTGAGCAATCCAACCATTAGCATCAGAAACCAGCCCAAAGAAATCTTCTGGAATGAAACGCTCAACACTTCCATTCATGCTGTGTTTCGCATCATAAGTCCAGATTTCCAGGTTATCGATGGTACCGCGGAACTGAGGTTTTTCAGACTGATCAAAGGTTGGAGTAAGTGGAACACTCACACCCGCATATGGAGCAATGAACTTTTCCTTAAACTCAGGATCTTTAATCAGCGTGTTATACACTTTCGACGTAGTTAAGGCCATGATTGGTGATGTACCAGCATGCTCAACAGAAAGATCAATCATCGCTTGAATATCTTTGACTGGAGTAGCACCCGCTTGGCCCCATTTGATCAACGGCGTAAAGTTACATGCTGCATTACGTTCATAATCTACTTCATACATCGGGAAGTCTGCAGAAGCAAAAGTGGTTTTACCGTAGAGAAGCACATCACGAGCAATTAATAGCTTTCGGTTTTCGATAGACTGACGCAGATACAATGCTTTTTGAGCCTGATCGATTAACAGCAGATCTGCATCTGATAAACGATTTGAGCCAGTCGCAATCACACTAAACTGACGTAAGCGTGCGATCAGAGCAGTGTTTTGCACTTCACTTGGCATGACTGTCATCATTGGTTTCAGATAAGCTGGCTTAACGAATTTCACGTTACCAGATTCACCTACTTTAATCTGACGTCCAGCTGCAGTCGGAGTAACAAACGGCGCAAGTGGAGTCGCTGTATTTAGCTCACCTACTGGAACTTCTTTTTTAGTGTAGGAAACACGCTGAGGGAAAAAGCGGTCCATCAGCCAGGTATCTACCTTTTGAGTGGTATCAGTCAGTAATACCAGCTGTGGCACATCCAGTAATTCCACTGGTGCATTTTGAAATGTAAAAGTTTGACTCATGTCTTAGTTCCCCACAACTTTACGAAGTTCGATTTTGTTTTTTAATGCTTGTGCACGTACTGCATCATATTGAGCAGTAGTCAGAGGTGTTCCATTCACTGTAACTACTGCAATATCAAATGGACCTTGCACGTAGATCGGCATCTCAAGATTATTAGCCGCATGGTAAGTAGATTGCTCTGCATTGAAATCTGACACAGCAATCGCATTCCATTCACCTACTACACCTTCAGTGACAACAGGATGATCAGCAACGTTATTGGCATCTACGTTAAGTAAATCGCCGCGCTTATATGCTGTAGCAGTTTTTACTTTGGCATTTTCTGTACGTACGCCGTCACCGACCACTAGCTGTTTATTTTCAATAGTGCCTGTTAATACTTGGCTCATGATTTAGCTCCTTGTTGCTGCGCTGCCATAAACTGATTGAATGCCTGATCTAAAGCCGAGCCTTGTGGAGTTTGACCACCCTGCCCCGGATTGGCTTGATGAGTGAACAAGTGAGCAAATGCCGGATTCACACTTGGTGTTTGTTGTGTCTGTGGTGTAGCTGGTGGTTGCTGGCTACCTGCAGAAAATTGACGAAGTTGCTTAGCCGAGAATGCAAATGCAGAATCATCAAGCTTTTTCATTTCTTCAACATCTTCATCGCTAAACTCTTTGCCTAGGTCTTTACCTAATGCAGTGATTTCAGCTTCACGTTTTGCAGCAGCGAATTGTTTGTTTTGTTCAGTCAGAGTATTCACCTGACCTTCCAATTCGGTAATTTTGGCCTGAGCCTTTTCTAATTCGGTCACGTCTGTGTCCTCTGGTTGATTAAATTGTTTTGGAGAGTGACTTGCTGCCACTGCGTTTGTATTGTCATCCGCACCCAAAGCACAGAAAGACACTTCACGGATACGACCACCGCGGAACACCGTGATAGGGCCTTGATGCAATTTCCCATTTACAGTGACTGATGCACCTGCTTGAATTTCTTCAACTGCGGAGGGTTCAATGCGCACTGACATCTGCCATGGAAAGCCATCGTCAGAGTCCTGGGCAACCTGAGTACCGAACTCATTACTCATTAGGTCACCTGAAACTGTTAGACCGTTCTGGTGATCAATGCTATGGCTATTAATGGCTCCAGCACGTTGCCGAGTTGAGTGATCCAGTAACGCAGGAATTCGACCTTTAATTTGCATTGAATCAAGATCAAAGACGATTCGATCCCAATACCAATGATCGGTAATAACTTCACCACTGTATGCAACACCGGAGAAAGTACGCTTCTTCTTGCCTTCTTCAGCTTGGTCAACATTTAAATTTCCAATCTGGAAGCAATACTGATTCGGCTTATGTTCCTCTTCTTTTGGCATTTCTCATGCTCCATAAAAAAACCGCCCTTTCGGACGGCGTAAAATAGCTACAAATAAACCCACCGAGGTGGGTAAATAGTTCAAGTATTCTTTATAGGTATCAGCTTAAGTTTCCATTCACTATCAAACCTCTTATTTAGAAAGTTTGTTATCTGGTTCTCACGATCTTTGAACTCATATGGAGTTAAGACTATTGCATTCCTTCCGCTAGATACCCCATACCTTGTAAATCCCGTAAGCGCTCTCCTTGTAGAAGTATTATTTGACAAAAGAACCCTTGCCTTTCCTTCTCTTATTAAACGCTTTCGGCCTCTTATTTTAGGGCACTTATCTGCAGGTATTTCGATCTCAATTGCAAAACAAACCATATCCCAACCAAGTGACTAAGCTGTACAGATTTTATAAGTCTACTTTGCCCCTAATCCAATATTTAAATATTCCATTCGTTGTATAAAAAATGTAGCTTAAACATTTTCCTATAGCAGATTAGTTAATTAAAAGATTAATTAACTAGTGGTCTGATCGTATAAACCATCTGCCCTTCAACCGCTTCAATCGAAACAACCTCAAATGACAATCCCATCGGCATGAGAACACCATTCCCAGCATTCAGCATATCCAGATCAATACCTAGCCCTTTGGCATTCTCAATCTTAATTGCGATATCTGAAGCTGTATCAGTCATCAGCAACGGCGCATTAAACTGGACAGTTTGTCCTACCTGATACGCTGCTACCTGCTGAAGTGTCGCAGCACCCATCACAGTTGAAGTCGTATTACTCGCTACAGCTTGAATAGCTGTCATATCGGCACTTAGCCACTGCTTAAGCACATCATCAGCTAGTGAGTTTGTGGCAGAGTTTAAATAGCTGGTCAGCGATGCTTCATTTCCCTGCACATAGTCCAGGAAAGTCCGAATCGCACTTGGTCGGATGCTCGGATCAAGTGGAATAACGGTATTGGCCACCGTATCAAATAGCTCCCGAGTCTTATCATCCATTGGAGCAAACAGACTGGTGAGCTTTTTACTCGCCGTCCATTCAGCCTTAATGACCTCTTTCTGCTTGAGGAGATATTCTTTATCCAGACTTGAAGTGCTGATCTTTTTATCTACCAGCGACTCAAGTTCACCAAACTGCAATGGATGTGATGACCAATCCAAAGCTTCAGCAATCTCTGGTAGCTTATCGTCAGGTGTAATGCCGTATTTCAGCGCCTGTTTCTCAGTTAATGCTATGCATGTGCACCGACAGCGGAAACCTGTGGGAGGATAATGTGTCAGCCAGAATGGATCATCAATGTGACGAACAATCCGGTTCAAGGCCAAATGACTCGGACGCACGCGGCTATCATTGATCGCCGAGTACATCAGGTAAGGTCGCTTAGCCTTATTTCGTTGCTGTTGTTGCCACCGCCCATGACCATAAGCACTTTGAATATTGGTACGAAATACATTATCCAGGTAGTGCTTTGGCAGAATGATTTCAGATTCTTCAATAAGCTTCTGAAAATCTTTAAAAGTACCGCCGTCGGCAATGGATTTATTCACTGCCTTGATGACAGTCTCAATCTGCTCAAGACTCGATAGAAAGCTAACCGTAGTTGCCATCTGCCGGGTCTTAAGGTCCATTGAATAGAACTCATCAGGTAGCACGATCTTTTTGCTGTGAGCGTACCGAAGCGCCTCAAGAAACGTGACTGGTTGCATAGCTTACTTCCCGTTTTGAGCCGTCACATACCCCAATACATCTGCAGCATACAAAGCTTGGTCCAGATTAGCTGTGAACTGTGTCTGAGTTGCACCAGGTATTAATTGCATCAGGTTGTAAGCCAGACTTTCAGGGCTATCAGACTTGAATATCAATTCCTTGACCTGATCTGGTTTCAGTAGCTGCAATTCATCCTGGCCATCAGTCAGCTCTTCAACTTCCTGTTGTTCAGGTGAGAGCTTGTTTGCTGTTGCCTTAAAGTTGAATGCCTGGCGAGGTAGTGCAGTGAATTGATTGAAGCCAGTTTGAGGCTGTTCAATCACATCACCATCTTCCAGACCATATTCACGCTTAAAGTATTGTGGCGTTAAGACTGCACCGGCATTCTTTAACTTCACATCACGATCCGCTTTAGGTTCTTCCAGTGACTTCTCTTCACCAATGATGACCCGGTGTCGTTCCCAGCCATTGATATCGCATAGCGCATTAATAATGGCTTGGATCGTCGGCATGATCATTCGCACATCGGCCTTGTACTTTGAGTTTTGAACCTCAAGATGAACATCACCTAAGGCACGAGATCCAGAACCATCGGTACCAGATGTGAGAGTCTGGCCAAGGATGACTTTCTGAATACGGCGCTCAAGGTTCTTGTCGAAGGTTTCGAAAGTCTGTGATGCGTTGCCATTGGTATTGGCTGTTTGGATTTCTACCGAATCTGTTCCACTTAAAGCAATCACCGAACTGGCATGCGCTCTAAGTAGCGCATCACGCATATCTGTCGTCTTGCCGGCAGTTTTACCAACCAGCATTGGTAAGCCAAACTTTTCAACAAACTTGGCCCAGAACTTAAAGCCAGACGTTTTGAAGAACCAGACCCAGTACAGTCGACTTAAAAGAGCCTCACCTAATGGATTCTCATAAGTAGATTTACAACGTGTCAAAAAGTGCTTGAAGCGCTGGTCTACTTCCTGATCCTGTCGAGTTGTGTTGTAGTTGGCCAGCAACATCAGACGACCATCATTCTTAGGCTCATACCATTGCATTGGCTTTTCACCAATCCACTTAAAACCAATAAACGGTGTAATAGTATCGCCGTCAATATGCAGGCTCGGTTCCTCAGGCTTGGTATAGATGGCTTCTAATACAGAATATCCGTACCAGCGAGCATTCTGCGCACCCAAGAGAATCTCAGACCACCACTCACGTAAATGCTCCATAATGATTTTAGATTCCGGTCGGTCCATCGGCTCTACACGCCATGATGCACTCTCAAGTTTATCCTGGCGTTTTTCAATGGCCTGATAAATCTCATCGTCATACATCATGACTTTTAAACGTGGACGGGTGACCCCTGCTTTTCTTAGCACTTCATCGCCGTCTGGCATTTTGGTCAGATAACTGATTAAAGCCTGTTCAGCCTCATGAGAATACAGTGCACCAGCTTCAGGTTTTGCATTCTCAGGCTTTTTCCTTTTCTTAGACATAACTCAACCTTATGCAGCCGGAGGGCTGTAATTAATCGCAATTACTGCATCTTCAATCGCATCAATCAGCGTATCTACCTGATCATCATGATCATGAGTAAATGCCGCATTGAATGCTTCACATTCTTCAAAGAATTCGCCAACCCAATGTGCATCTTTAGGAACCATCACAAAACGATCTTCCGGTTTGTCCTTATAGTTCGCTTCAAGATGGACCTGCACATCCATGAAACGGGATAGCTTGTCTGTATTACGCTGGACTGGAATCACAGCAACACCGGAGTAAGTGCCGAGTGTTTGGATCAACTGAGTACCAGATGCCTTATCTTCTACTTTCATGTAGCGGATTGGTTTGGTATGCCAGGTGTACTCTTTATGCTTATCCAGAAAGGCTTTAGCCTGACGATTCAGTTCTGGTGCTTCCCATTTACCGCGCAAGAGATCTAGCAAGTACAACTTTCCATCTATGCCCATGCCTACCAGCAGGAATACGGAATAGTCATTGTGCTCTTTAGTCTTTTGAGCGGTATCGACTAAGACAGCACGCCACTGAAGTTCTGGAATGTCTTTATAGAATCCGAACCATTCAGACTTGATTAAGTCACCGCCTAATTTCTTAGGCTGCTGCATGTACTGACTAGAGAATGTATAACGGGATACCGTGGCACCTTCTTTATCCTTACCACCCTTTTCAAGCTGTAATAAGGATTGAAGTGATTCTTTCTTTGGCCAGTAACTTTGGCGACCCTGCTCATCACGCTCTGCATCTCGCGGTATCAGTTTTTGAATATGCTCTGGCAGTGTTTCAATGTACTTATCATCAATCAAAGCCGGAATGGATATCTGAGTCCACTCACCAGGTAAATTGCCTGTCATGACGAAATTGGTTGGATCCTCAGTATGCAGGCGCTGCATGATCATGATGATGGGTGTATCAGACTTGGCTTTACGTGAGTTCACCGTATTAAGTAACTTACGATTGGCAGCATCTCGTTTGATCTTACTGAAAGCATCTTCAGGCTTTAACGGGTCATCGATGATGATACAACCTGTAAAGCCATCATCAGCCAGTGTTCCTGCGCGCCGTCCTGTTACCTGTCCACCCATAGAGGCCACATAGACATGACCTACATCGTAGTCCTCAACTGTAATCTTCCATTCCTTTTTGGAGTCAGTACTATTAGAAACCGTTAAATCCCACATCAATCGATAGTCTTTCGACTTCACAATGTCACGCGCCGTATCTGATACACCTTCAACTAGTGATTGAGAAAAGGATAGATACAAAAACCGTGATCGAGCATTTAGAGCCAAGCCTCGCGGGATTAAATTGGTTGTCAATTCAGTCTTACCAGCACCTGGTGGAACATTAATGACGACGTTTGCTATCTCACCCGCAATTACCTGATCAATAATCCATGAGATATAAACATGGTGCCAATTCACCGTAAATTTAAAGCCCATCCGGGGCTTAAAGAATCGCCGGGTGAAATATAAATGCTCATCTTCACACAGCTTTTTTTCAACCTGTGTTTGCAGATCCATTTAATATTCCTCTTGGGCCTTCTTTACAGCAGCTTCAACTTGTTCTTGAGTGGCATGAACAATTGTTGTCTGTAATGCTTCACCATCTTTACCAGTAATTTCTTGTCGGTTAGTGAATTGACCACCTACATCTTTAGCAGCCTGTTCAAGAATCTTGAGTGCTAATTTTGCATTCTTGGTTTTTTCAAGTTGCTTCTGATATTGCTTTAACCGGTAATATTTACTGGCTATTGGGATATCTATCAAACCTTCATCAAATTTCTTACGAGTCTGGTTGAATAGATCTGCAAGCTTTTTTCCGAGATTGCGACCCGCGTATTTAGTCGGATCATAGTTTTCACACTGACGACGATCGATTTCGATGTTGAACTCTTGCTTGACCAACTCCGCAACTTCCTGAGGGGTATCACGGCATGCAAGAGCTTGAACAATAAATATTTTTACAGGCTCTTTAAGTGCTGCCATAAATCCCCCTTTTGTCATGCTACGTCATGCAAAGTAGGCAAAAAATTTAACCGATGACACAGTTCCCACAACACGCAGCAATACTTGTTTCAGATACAAACGGCGCATTCTTGGCAATTTCAACGAGACGTTTCACTGAATCATCAACTCCCCATCGTTTAGTCTCACCAAAGAACACTTCCACGTCATGGCCAGCCAAGTAATGCTTAGGCAGCCCAGTCATATCGCTATAAATGATTTCGCCATCTTCATCTCGCTCTACACCGATGTGATAAAGCTCATGTTCAATCAATCGACAGAAGTCACGATCTGAAGCTTGTTCACAATAAGTGGCATCAATGGTGATGAGGTATTGAGGTACAAAACCAAACCAGTCACGCATCTGCTGTTCCTGGCGTGCTTTTTTCCATCCACCCTGGTTAAACATGACCTTTTCACATTGACCTAGCACCATACGTTTTTTCGCTACAGCGGCAGATGAAGCCCAGGCGAATGCAAGAAACTCTTCATTGTCATGGAGTAATTCAGCAATATGGTCATGATCCGGGTTATGCAGTTCACCACCGAGAGTCAGCCAGTTATTCACAACCCATTCTTTAAGCTCTGGTGCAGGTGCCAAGCGAATGGCTTCCTCTTCTTCGGCCTGATCAATCAGATCCGTCGGTGGGAATGGTCTGAACTGTTCCATGTGATGCCTTTAAATCTCGCAGCCATCTTGTGGCGATTGCAGAATGAATATCGCTAATCTCAAAACGTATAAACCGATACCCCATTTCTTCAGCATGATCGTATTTGTCGACACTCCACGCCTTATTTGCCAGCTTACCTCTACGCCCACCAGACCAAGGACCACCGGCAATTTCAATTAATGTAAGGTAGCCCACGAGGTGAAGATCAAAGCGCCAATGCTTAGTGCTTTTAAAATGAAAATATTCTTCGTACTTGATTTCCATCCGATCAAGAATTTCTTTGAGCCGATCGAATGCTTCTAAGTATTTCTCACTGGTTTTAGGTAATGGTCTGTTGCGAGGTTTATTTTTGATTGGGTCTTTATCAGTTAATTTTTTATAGTGCTTAGGATCCATATAAAGCGAACCGCAAATTCTTAATACGCTCTTTCAGCTTAATCATGATGCCGTCAATTGCCAGTAACTCATTTCGAGTCAGCCCGGACCGACTTAGATTCTGATACTTAGACAGCTCAGCACTGCAAAATTCTAAGTCTTGTTTCGCTTGTACTTTATCTGTCATAAAAATCTCACATTAAAAAACCCTGTGAATTTTTCCCACAGGGTTTTACATTTACGTAATTTGCATTAATTGGGTATAAACTATAAACCTAAATTGATAAAGACTCCGACACCCTCAACAGTATTCTTTGAAAATCTTGAACCTACAATATTAAGCTCATTAGAGTTTCCCCATATATTCAAACCTAAAGGTCTCAAATCCAATAAGGAAATAACAGCGCGTTTCTCACCTTCAAGCTTAACTTGTAAAATTGGAATATTTTGAAGATAGATTTGCATTACGCCAGTTTTTTGATCTTCAAAGACCTTAATATTTGAGTCTTTCGATATACTATTATCAACGATAGGTAGAAATAGATTCTTAGAGGGGTCAATAACAGCTTGTAGCCATACTTGGGGTCTTTCACCACCCCCAATAATTAATGGCAAAATATTTTTAACTGCAAAAGGAAATCCACCACCTTTCACCAAGTTACTACATAGAACCAATTCATCTAATTTTTTCAAGTTTTTAGGAACATTTTCAAAGGTAATCATTAGTTATGATCTCCGTGAAAAAACATCTTCTGCTCTGGAGATTCCTTAAAATGTTTTTCAATCTTCGCTAAAGTCATCTTTTTTTCATCTGGGGTAATTTTGGCAATAACAAAAAATATGATGGTGATAAATGTCGTTATACCAAATATGACAAACTCAAAGGTTTCAATCCTTGCCTCGAATCCTAATTTAGTTGATAGATATTTCCCCCCGCAGTTAATACCCAGCCCAACAGATAACCAAAATGCATTTGTTACAAGATTATCAATACTTCTTGTTGAGCCTTTCAGATCCTTAAATTCTGACAAGGGTAAATGGTAATCAGGTTTAAAGGTTGCACTAAATACCGCCCTGTTTAATGCATCATCCACATTAACCGTATTAGTGATTTTTTGATGGATGATGTCTTCTCTTTTTTCAGTAGACATTATGTTTGATTTAGTATTTTTAATTGTTGATTATTCTATCAAGTAACGTCTGTACTTAGTAGCAAAATTCACCACCAATAAGAAAAGAAAAACCCCTCAACATCTAGAATGCGAGGGGCTTTGATTGCCGTAATACGTTCGGCTATTTAAGGTTTCGATTAAAGCGTATTGTTTGTGTATAATTTTCGTTAATAATAACTTAAATTTTATGTTAATTTGATCACGCTTTATTTTTTGAATATATATCTCATCATGAAACTCCCTTTTCTATATTCCGTACAAGGCGCTTTTATATGTATGTCTTTGGCTTGTTTGGCGTTGGCTACAACTTCACATGACAAGTTCTTTTTAGAAATTTTAGGGCTTCTAGCTTTGTCAGCGGTTTTAGTGAGCCTAGAAATCAAGGATACTAAATATGATCCTTTTAATTTTTAATAAAACATAGGCAATATATTCTTATCCAAACCCCATTTCTTAATGGGGTTTTTACTGTTCAACTTCTTTCAAACAATCACGACACACCTTGATTTCTTCATCATCAATTGTGTAGTCAACCTTAGTCGCACCGTGGAAGCCGAATAAACACATCAGTAATCTAAGCATAATTTTACTCCTGGACAATCAAGCAATCATGTCGCAAGAAATGTCAGTTATTTTCACTTATAAAACATAAATTTATAATATTCATTGCTGAAATAATGTCATTAACTTTGTCGAACTAAGCAAGATTCCTTCCTGGTTAATCAAGCATTTTAATTTGGTATGATTACACTAATATTTCTCAGGGCAATAAAAGGATGTGGCGATTTGCCACACCCTGCCTTAGATTTCAATATTAACCAGCTCGGCAACTGATCTACCGCTACTCATAATCACACGCACCTAACATGCACGGTCTACTTTACTTGCTTTCAATCCTCTTTAGGTCGGGGCGCTACTCCCTAGTCTAGATTCCCGAAGGAAGTTTACTCGATGGCATGTTCCACTGGTCAGCACTCCAGTAGGCTTAGGTCGCCTTTTTACAGACAATAAAAAGCCCACTTACTCGTCAAAATAAGTGGGCCAGTGCTGTAGTCACTTTCTTCGTATTACGTCTTCTTCTTATCGCAAAGAAAATATAACACCAAGGCTTCGATCAGAAAGTATAGAGAATATTAAGAAACTGTTATTCATTGTCTAATTTTGGTTGATTTTCGTTTTAGGCCATAAATTCTAAGCATTAAAAAAGCCCACTTTACGATGAGCTTTTTTTAACTTTTAAAATAATTTAATCTAATTAGGTTGCTAATTCTTTATACAATTTCTCCAAATCTTCTAATCTCTTTTTGTTAGATAGCTGATTAACATGAAAACACGAAGATACCGCAAGTATTAATAATATTAAGCCTAAAATCAGTAACCAATTGTTTTTTACAGAGATTCACCTTGATTTATAGATGAGTCTTAGTATGCCAACTATTTGTTTAATAAGCTAACAAAAAAGCCCACCATTTGGCGAGCTTTCCTTGATGCTTAAACCTATTTTTGACATTTCACGTTAAACTGGTATTCGTCTTGAGTGACCTTAATTTTAATATTTTTATATTTTCGTTTGTTTGGATCCATTGCCGAGCCAGCCACTTCCTCAAAAAAGCTACGATTATTCATTAGCTCGCCATACGCTTTATAGCCTAATAAAATCTTTTCAGGCTTTTTACCTTCAGCCACTAATTTACCGAGAGTATCTTCTAGTTTTTTAACAGTTAAAATCGCCATTTCAATTAGAGCTCAAAAACAAAAAGACATTATCACTTAATTTTATGAATAAATAATGTCAAAAAAGCCCACCATTTGGCGAGCTTTTAAATCAATCTAGTGCTTTAACGTACACTTCGATCACTATAACAGAAATATGCCATATCTTGGCATGCCAGTCAAATACTATTCGATTCTCAATCGTTTATCGTGCCCAGCTAGATAAAACTTACCTGCATAGATCATATTTCGCAGAACATTTCGACCCAATTTGAATTCTTCTTCCATCTTACGATCTGATAGCCCACGTACATTACGCTCTACAAATAATTGAACCGCACGCTTACCAGACTCACAAACAGTCGAAGTCTTATTGAAATCAACGATCAGTTTACGTACCTGATCAGCCTCGTAGTCACTAATATAGCAAATCACCTGATCCTTACGAGACTGCACCCCTTTGTTATTTTCACAGATTAACCAGTAGATCTGATTCACATGCAATCCATCCGGTTCATGACCTGACTTCATTCGGCTGACCTGTACATAAGCGCCGTATTGTTTAAGCCATTCCTCAATAGTGAACTTACCCCAATCCATTATTTCCGCTTTCACTGCTGCATTCATCGTATTTCCCCTACCATCATCTCTATCTGCTGGATCGCGTGACCTGACTTCACTTGATCAGTACTAAACCGTATTACCTGAAAACCCATCATTGTTGCTGCGTTGTATTTTTCTAAATCTCTTAAGTACCCCTTGCCTCTGGTATGCCTTCCTCCACTCCAGATCCCACCTTCAACCTCTACCAAAATCTTTTTATCAATTAAGTGAAAATCAGCTCTCCACTTGCGATCAGGATGAAAATAAAATTCCTGCTCAAACTTAATTTTTAGTGTCTTTAATTCTCTAGCAAGCTTCGCTTCAAACTCATTCGGTACTTTTTCGCCCTTCACCTTAGGGCGTGTGGAGCGCCCTTTCGATCTGGTGGCTTTCACCATTTTTTTGTATTCAGCGATTGAGTAGCTGGTCATGTATCCCCCACAGCACGCACTCCAAATAGCTGTTTGGTCTTTTCTGTAGCCACATACAACCTGGTGCAGTGATTACATCTAAAAGCCAGGTATCCCGCTTGAACCAGACCGCGCAATTTTTGATTTAAAGAAGATCTAGTTTTGTCACATACATGCTCTTCAAGCTCAGCTGACGTGACCTCATGTTTAGAGAAAGCCACATACACCAGAATGTCTTTGATTTCTTCGAATCGTTGGATGCTTGGTATGTTCACACCTCACCTCCTACACGCTGATCCGCCCAATTGCACTCCATTACGGTTAAACCACCTTGCTGAAATCGAGACCAAAGACGATCACCTAAATCCTTTTGAAGCTCAGCCAATGTCAGGTTCGAAATCAGCATGGTCGGCTTCATGCGGTCATAGCGTGCATACAAAACCTTGTGCACCAGCTCTCTACGCTTATCACGGTCATGCAGCCCATATTCATCCAGGATTAACAGGTCATACTGAGTGAAGTCATAAATCACAGACTTCTCTGTAGCGTCCGGCTGCTCCCAGGCATTCATGATTCTCTGTGCCATGTCCTCACTGGTGATGTAACGTGCATATTTGCCCTTGTTGAGCAATGTCCGAGCTGTTGCGCAGCTGAGATGAGTTTTTCCTGTACCAGTAGGTCCTACCATCACAAAGTTATTTTTGTGGCCACTGATCATGTTTTTGGCAAAGGAAACAACCAGATTCAATGCATTCTGTTGACCAGTATGCTGAACGATATAATTCTTAAAACCTGACTCAGCATGACGTTCTGGAAGCATTGCACCAGCAAAGTGTTTTTCACGTACGGTACGATCAATTTCGGCCTGTGCATTTCGCTTTTGTTCTTCCAGGAACTCTACGGCGCATTGTGGGCACTTCTGGAATGGCCCAGCTTGTACCATAGGGGTTTTGTGTTTCGAGCAGATCTCTTGTGTTTGTTTCAATCCCTGATTCAGCATCGACATTGCGTTCATACGAAGTCCTCCGGGATATGTACTGGTGAATTCACTGGTGCATGTTGCTTTACCGGTTGATTGTTCCAGGCAGTGTTCACATCCAGATTAGAATTTTGTTTTTCAGGGGATTGATATGTTTTTTGAGTGTATTTACATTTGATCCACTTCACAAAGTTTGAATACATCTGGGTGTCTGTAATCAAGCCTGCGTTCAAACGTGGTTCGTAATGGGCATTAACTTCAAGCAAAATCTGATTCACCAGCTCTTGAGTCATCGGAGTTTCACCTGATCGTTGCAACCAGGAATTCAGAGAATGTAAATCTGGTGTCCAGAGATTCAATACCTGATCAACTGAATTTTCTTGCGCATTTTTCTCTTTAAAGTTTTCTTTAAATGTTTCTTTAAGTGTTTCTTTAATAGTGCCCCGTTCAACGGTACTGGTCCCGTCACCTTTCGCGGTACTAGTCCCGTCCCGTTTGGTGGTACTAGTCCCGTCACCTTTAAGGGTACTACCCTCATTTGGTACTAGTCCCTTTTCGCGGTACTGGTCAGGAGTAAATTGATATTCGTTTAGGCAACCTGTTGTTCTCTCAACTTTGATTAAACCCAGCTCTTCCAGATCACGAATACATGCCATAACTGTATCGCGTTTTTTGATACCGCAATATTTTTGAAATTGAGTAATAGCAATTGGGTGTGATGCGCGGTCAAATCCTATAGTCTGGCGCATGACAAACATTAAACACTTGAATGCCTTGTCGTTTAACTGGGCCATGATCTGGCCGTCAATTAACGTGTTAGGCATTTTGGTGTAGCGCTCTTCTTTATTCGACATAGCTTTGCGCTCATTTTTTGGAAAATGAACTACTTGCCCTTGAGGTATTGGTGGTTCATGTGCTAGATTTGATTTCATATTCATTGGTTCCAATCATTAATGAATTGAATAAGCCTGACCTCGCACATCAGGCTTTTTCTGTTTGTAGAGCTGATAAATACTTTGCACACTCACCTTTCATGGCTTTACGCAAAGACTGAATTTTGTGTTCAATTCCTTCCAGGATGTGATCTGTCTCATCCATTTCAGCAGGTGTCACCACACCATCTTCCAAAGCAGACAAAACCTGCTTATTCGCTGCGCCATTCCCAACATTCATACCCAGCAATGATTCAAGAACACCTAGCTGATGATCCTTTCCTTCCGCTTGATCCACTGGAACTAATGCAAAACCCAATTTATGCGCCCATACTTTTAAAGAAGCTGGGTTTTGTGTATAGGTCAGCATTGCTTCAAATGCCTTTAGGCTCGGCAAATGGTTTTCCATGTTTGGATTGGCATAGTTCAAAATCGTGTTGTGAGACACACCAACAACATCAGCAATCTCTTTAGGTGTAATCCCGTTTGATTGGTGAATCATCTTGTGTAGCGCGGTTTTAGACTCTTTCGATATATCCATGTGAACACCTTGTTTACTTTCACGTTTATTAAAAACGCTAAGTTGTTGATAATTGATTTAAGCAATTAAGGTTTCTAAATTTGCCTTTAACTTGCCTTTACTTTGAATTTGGAGAATTGCCTGGGTTGAAGCTGGAATTCCATATGAGCGCCATTTGCTAATAGCTCCGCGTGTCTTTTTTAAGATTCGCGCTAGGTCAGCATCAGTTTCAGCTCTGTAATGCTCCTTTACGTCATCGACAGTCATAATGTTTACCTTGATAAACTTTTAGTTTCCCTAAGTAAACCATAAGTTTCTTTTTAGGTCAATAATAGTGTTTACCATTGGAAACAATTGTTATGGGTATTTTTGCAATGAGCAGCGTTTCTGAGCGTATCTTGATGAGAATGAAGGAACTTAACCTTCAGCAAGTTGATCTGATTGAAGCCACAGGCCTTAGTAAAGGCACGGTCTCCAAATGGATCTCGGGTGTGAATGTCCCTAGTGGAAAAAGCATCACATCTCTTGCAAAAGCCTTAAAAACATCACCTGAATGGATTTTAGATGGTGAGGGCCTTAAAAATCTTGGCGGCCCTGTAAAAAAAGAGGACGATAAAGGATTTAATAACGTTCGTTTTAATGGAAAGAAACTTACAAGGATTCCAGTGTTAGATTTTGTACAAGCTGGTATGTGGCGAGAGGTCGCGTACGATGGTAGTGAGCCAAAAGGATATACCCTTACTACTTATGAAAATAAAGATCCAAGCACTATTTTTAGTGTGACTGTCGAAGGTATGAGCATGTACCCCGAGTTTCAACCTGGTGATGATATTGTTATTGATGCCTCAATTACTCCTCAGCCTGGTGATTATGTGGTAGCTCAGAATGGTGATTACGAGGTTACCTTTAAGAAGTACAGAGTTGTAGGTTTTGATGAGCACGGCCGTGAAGTATTTGAATTGGTTCCGCTAAATCCAGATTTCCCTATTCATAACTCACAGAAGCATCCTATTTCAATTATTGGTGTAGTTGTTCAGCATCACAGGGAATTTAGAAAATAATAAAAGCCGCTATATGCGGCTTAAACAAAATCATTAGGTTGTATCGAAATATCTAAAAAGTTAGTTGGTACTAGTTTAGGTATCTATAGAATTGAAAACCCAGTGCAGCTTTTTTTGCTGTGAATCGGGCTTGAGGGGTAAAAATGGCAAAAAAAGAAATTAACTTTGACTTCTATCAACTTGTTATTTCTTCTAATAATAACAATACTTTACAAGACTTCTTTGAAGCTATAAAAAATGGCTTAACAAATAGTTTTGTTGAAGTCAGAGGATATACCAGAGAATTATATCGACTTGATAAAAGTAAAGATGGTTTTTGGTTTGGGCAGTTTCGTAAATATCGAATTGACCAGTTACCCGCCTACGCAAGATTTGGAGAGGATGAAACTGAAATTACACTGGATGAAGATCAAGGGATAATTGAAAGGAATTGTTTCATTTTCTTCCCAGATAGAAACATTTTGGTATGGCAGCATGATTCACATGCCAACCATCCTGAAAGATTTGCAGATTTTCTTAGTACCACTAGTGGCGATAAAGTTGAAGCAGCTCCGATTTTAACAAAATCAGCTCTATTACGATTAATGGCTAGCCAGACTGAGGCTTTGAAGTTTCAGATTTCAGTAGCTCGCCCTACCGCACCTAGTATGTATAACGAGAATAAATTTACAGAGAGCTTGTTTTCTCTAATGAATAATTCTGGAGCTGATTTATTTAATTTGATTGGCGGAGTTGACTTGAGATCCAAGGATGCAGGTTATCTTAATAGCGGGATTATAAAACGCGGCTTGGAAACATTAGTATCGTCTGGCGCGGCAAGGACAGCCAAGGTTTTAGTATTAGATGAAGGTAAAAGAGAATGGCTTGATTTGATAACTGATAGAGTTAAAACATCGCGACAAGTTGAGGCTGACAAAAAATCTATACCATTTATAACAATGATTGATATGATAAAATCAGCATATGATGAAAAACGAGAGGTGTTGGATGAAATTCTTGGAACGCCACACGCCACTCTTGATTAGTTTTGCTGCTTCTTTTATCGTTTGTTTTCTACTATATAGAAATTTTGGTCTAATCATAAAGTTTGAAGATGGTGCTCAAAACTCACCGTATGAAATTGCAAAACTGATTACAGGTATTAGCGGCACTATTTTAGGCTTCTTATTAACAGCAGTAGCGATGCTTACAGCTGTTATGGATAGGAAGCTTGTTGAAAACATGAGAAAAACTGGACATTATAGAGTCTTCATTATTGATTGCTTTATAAATATTTTTTTATTTCTTGTTGTTATCAGCTTAGGGATTATTTGTCTCTTTCTCGTCAATCCTTATTTGAGCTATATTCTATACGGTATTCTTTTTTTTATCTGCGCTGCAATTCTTATGTTAATAGAGCAAGGAAGACGGTTCATTTTAATCTTTACTAAAATATAATTAATCTTGAATTCAACCCACCCCCGCGGTGGGTTTTTTTTATTACCAATAAGTTTCTATTTTATAGTTACTTAAAATCCTAAACTATTTCCATAAAATGAATTATAGTCACTATTTATTAGTATAAATTTCATACAATAAATTTCAATGCTGTGAGCCCGGCACAGCTCTTTCAAATAGATCGGGTGAGGAAAATAGAATGTACTATCCAATTTTACGTGGAAAGCAGAATGAGTTTTTAGCACTTAGAGATATAATTGATAAAATATCTTTAAGCCAACAAATAACACCAGTTATCGAACCTGTTAAAGCAGATATTAAAGCGTTACTGAGTTGTCTTAATGATCTAGATACAAAGCAGGTACCAACTATCGTTATAATCAACCCAACACAGGGAGAATTAGTTGGGGATGATAATGCAACAGAGAGCCTAATAGAAAATATTTCAAAAACTTTAAAATATGTAAAATTTGGAATTATAGTAAGAAGTACATCAACATTAGCTAAAATTAAATATTTTTTAAGTCTTGTTGGTGACAAAGATTTCATTCTTTTTCATCACTCACCATATCAAAAAATAGAAGATTTACATAAGATTGAGAGCATAGAAAATTTTAATGGTCACTTAGTTAACCTATCATCAGTTCCTAAGGATTATCATAAAAAGCTTTCTCGAACACACAATCTTATTGGAATTGATGATCCATTTAACAAGCAACAAAGAAATGAAGATTATAGAATTAATCAAAATGAGTTCTTCTCTGATCTACATATCACATATCAAGAGTTGGGGTATAATGGTTTTGGAGATTATTTAATTATCGGGGAGGAATACAAAGAAGGAGGTCGTCTCCCATTAACGGTTGCTTTACATATCACCTATCCCAAAAATGAGAATGAAATATGGGTAAGACATTTCTTATCACAGCATTATCCACTCGACCCTAAACCATCCGCTATGGTTTTAGAATCTATTAACGAACTAAAAGAATTCATTGAAGATAATCCTAATATTTTAGATTTTTCCACAAGTTGCATAGAATTGATGAAGAAGGGTGCTACCAATTTGGGCACATTAAAGCGACATTCTATCTCACATCACATTGAATTAATTATATATTTTTTCGAGAAAATTAGAGATTGATCTCATTTTTGGTCTGGAATAGTTAGCTGAAATTAAAATTGAGCGTAGAGATTCTGGGGACTTTAAAACCAAATCTTTACGCTGCTGATCATATTGTCTTTTATGCATACTACTAAGTAGTTCTTTATGCATGGTTGCACTATCTAATTCTAATAAATATTTTTCTTCATTATAGAAATCATTTATTGATTTATACTCTAATTCTTTATTGAAGTATTTTTTTAATACATATTTCTTATCACTAGCATGCAATAATGAAAGCATTATTTCTGTAGATAATGTTTCTTCATTACTTATAGGTTTTCTATATTCTTGAAAAGTAAAATTTTCACTCAAAATAATAATACCTACATTATCCGGTGCAATCTTAATTAAACTCGATAGTTTGGATTCAGGTATAACAATATTAACGTATTCAAATGCTTGCTTATATATACCAATTTGATTATTTAAGCGGGAGAAGGAATCATAGGCTGTCTTGATCTCATATGCAGTAGTTGTACCATTTGCAACCACTACATCGGCAATTACCCCCCATACAAATAACTCAGTAAAAAACGAAATATTTTTAAATTTATGCCTACCCAAAACAATTTTATTTGCAATTGCATTTTTATAAATATATTCGTTACGGTAATTTTTAATCATATTTAAATGTAGTAAATCGAATAATTCACCATGAGTTTTATCTTTAATTTCTAAATTAGAAATCGAACTTATAATTAAATCAAATTTTTTCGATTTGCCTGTTTTTAACAAATCATTAAGAATAGATTTAGAAAAAGCATTAGACATAATTTTTGCGTTTGCTAGCTCTAAAGACATCAAATACACCTTAAATCAATTCTCATCTTACTCCTACCTTAAGTAAGAAAATTACCTTGCAATTGTAAGCGGAACTTGATCTTGATTGCTATAGGCATCTTATTTAAATGAGAGACTAAGTCGTCTTAAATTTTTCACACACTTGATTTACGAGAAAAAATTATCTTTAAATAGATTTTATTTTATAAAACACCCTTTATAATTCAAAGTCCAATAACAATAAAACTATAACCATGAAATACATCACGTTTATCACCCTGCTCTTGTCTTTAGCTTTCACTGGTTGTGAGAAGCAACTTAATGAAGATATAGATCCAATCACAACTGCAACAGCTCTTGAGAACTCAGATAATATTCTTAGTAAATACATAGAAAAGTTAGACTCAGAGTTCACCACACAAGACGTGCGGATTAAAATTTTATGTAGAGACTACCCGCGCGAGTATGAAAAAAACTATATGCCTAACTTGTTGAAGCTATCACTCGGTGAATACTCTGAAGCTGCACTTTTGGCTGATATGGATTTGGTTTTGGATCACTACAAAGAGAAAGATGCTATTCAGTGCTAAAGCTTTCTTACTTCTGAAATATTAAATCTTTATATTGGACTTAAGACCTGTCATGACCAGGCCTGTAATAACAAAGTAAAGCACTACTAACCCACCCCAGCGGTGGTTTTTTCTTTATGTAAGGTAAGTGTAACCTTGTCTTTAAACGCTACATTATAACAATTAGTATAAAGATACCTATGATTCATAAATAGAAAGGTAAGTCTCAATGAAATATCTGTTAGGCGCAGCATTGTTAGGATTAGCAATTACTGGCTGTACTTCAAATCCAAAAAACGAAGTGGTGCAAGAAAAAGTTGTGAGCAATACTCCAGCTGAAACTCAGGTAATTAATTTTACTGGTCCAATGGATCTTACAGTCGAATTGAAATCTTCGGATAATTTTGAAACTGCAGAAATGACAGATAATTCTGGCAAGGTTTATCACCTTAAGCGAGCTATTTCAGGAAGTGGTATGCGTTTAGCCAATAATGATGGTGTTTCAATTCACTTCAAAGCTGGTGAAGGTATTGTAGAGTTTATGAAAGACAAACCTATCAGTATTACTGAATACAAAAAATAAGATTATTGCTCTAGGACAACCCACCCCATTGGTGGGTTGTCTTTTTATTATATGAAGTAATATTCCTATTTATTAACCGATGGAATTTCTAGAAATTTTAAGTAAAGTGAATTAAATTTTTGAATAATTAGTGAGCTAATCAGTTTAAAATTATAATATATGACGCTGTAGTCTAAAAATTGTTTTTTTCCACATCTCTCTTAGTACAAATAACGGGCTAACTTAATGAATAATATTAACTTTAAGAATTTCGAAGAAGCTGGCCAAGCCATTTTAAAATTCTTATCTCAACGATTTGGATTTAAGCTATGGATGATTACCCGTACTGAAGGTGATGACTGGATTGTGTTACTAAGTGAAGATAATGGCTATAACGTTAAGCCAGGACAAGTATTTCGATGGGCAGATTCGTTCTGCTCACACATGGTACAAAATAATGCGCCCCGCATTGCCCCTTACTCGCCCGATGTTCAAGTTTACGTAGACGCACCTATAAATCACTTAGTCCCAATTAAAGCCTATATCGGCCAACCTCTGTATAAAGAAGATGGGTCCCTTTTTGGCACTCTCTGTGCAATCGATCCTGAACCTCAATCTAAAAATCTGGTCGAGGAAGCTCCATTATTTGAGCTGCTAGCACAAGTGCTTAGCTATAATATTCAAGCTGAATTAAAAGCCGCTGAGTACATACGTAAAGCTGAACGGTTTGAAATGGAGGCATTGTCCGATCCCATGACTGGCCTTTTTAACCGTCGTGCTTGGGACCAGTTAATTGTATTAGAAGAAAAGCGCTGCAAGCGATATGGTCACCCTGTTGCTATTCTCATGATTGATCTTAATGACCTCAAAATCACCAATGATACTTTGGGGCATGCTGCAGGTGATGAACTCATTCAAAAAATGGCTTTAACCCTCAAAAACACTGTACGCAATAATGATATTGTCGCTCGTCTAGGTGGTGATGAGTTTGCTGTACTCAGTATTGAAACCAACCGAGAAAATGCGGATAAACTTGCAACCAGAATTCAAACTGCTATTGCAAAAGCCGGCATTAGTGCTGCAATTGGTTTTGCAATGCGAAATCCCACATACGGTCTATCAGCAGCTATCATAGAGGCAGATGAAAAAATGTATCAGGATAAAGCCCTGGGCAAATCACCTGAGACTAATTAATAAAAAACGCGAACCCGAGCGGCTCTTGGATCGGGTGGAGAAATAGATGTTTGAGTTATCTGTTATTGACATTTCAGGAAGCAAATCTAAGCCCCTCTATGCAAGGGAGTTTAAAACCCATCCCCGCATTGGCGAATGGATTGACATAGAAATAGATGGTGAAAGCAATATGTTTGAAGTAATTAAGATTGCTCATTCAACAAATGGTGGCGATTCTGATTTGTATGTAAAGCTTTTAGGACCAACTTATCAAGTTGTTGGTGATCTTTGCTGTAAAAATGATTAGCAATATTCGCACAACTCTCATCAAGTTTACGTGGATCAGTAATAACGACACCTATAAATTGATGTCCTGTAATTGATGAGTTCTCATTAATTGTTATTAGCTTTCCTTTTTTTGTAATACCAATCATCTCAAAAACTCCAAACAACCCATCCCTGTGATGGGTTTTCTTTTGTCTATTAAAACATAAAAGTTTCCATAAAGAATAAAAAGTTTCTTTTAATAAACTTTTCTCTTGACTATAAAGTTTCCTTTGGTAAACTAAATTCCGTAGACAACAAAAAGCCCCAGCGTAGCCTACGACAACTACCTGGAGCGTGACCCACTCTCTCTCAGTGAGTAAAGAAATTATGAATGCAAAATTGACTCCACACAATAGCTTCAAGGTAACTCTTGTTGCTACTGCCTTAACTGTAAGCGCATTAGCGTTTGGTTGGCATGCTGACTTTGGCACTAGCCAAGCAGCACCAGCTCAAAACATTCAGTCTGAATACGGCATCGTATCTTTAAAAATGCTTGATGGCGTACGCGGTGAAGCGATCCTTAACCTTGATGGCTTTCGTTTGGAAATCACTTCATTTGAAGTTGAAGCCCATCCAGACGACTACGGTGTACCAGGTTCTGAATTCACCAATGTAGAAGTAGTAGAACTTGGTGAAATCAAGGTATTCGATGCAAATGGCAATCCATACAACGACTTCACTGATTATCAGGATCACCGCGAAATCAACGCAATGATCGCTGGCTATATCATAAAACACCGTCTGGTGGAGGTGCAGTCATGATTCTTAAATCTGCCGATCAAATCTTTGAAGCACTTTTGAATGGCCAGCTGGTTTACTGGTGTGAATATGGCTCTGATGATTGGTCCCCGCTTAATGACCAAGCACAAGTTAATTTTGCTGATCTTTACACTGGTTTCCTGCAATTCAAAGCAGATGAACTACCTGTCATTCCAATGTCAGTAGAGTTTGGCTCAACTCATCGTTACTTCTCTGAATACATCAAGACGTTTGAAGGACTTGAGATTTACAGGGTTGGTAAAAATCGGGTGAGCTACTTCGCTTTACGTGTCAAAAGCTCAGGAACTATTGCTGACTATTTCTGCAATACGTTGATTTACTCCATCCAACCTGACGGCTCTCTGAAGAAAATGGATAAGTCTACAGCTCCACAGTGGATTCTAGATGGTTTGGAAAATGCGCGAGTCGCCATGCGCAAAAATAAACGACATCAAGTTTTAGAAAGTACCGGCTTCTTTGGGTCTGAGGACTATAAGAACTTTAAACGCAAAAACCGTCAGCTAGGAGTGCGTTGAGATGGCGATTAATATTATTCCAGCGGATCAACCGCTATTGGTACAAGCCATTATCGTTTATCTGTACGCAGATCCGGGCTTGGGTAAAACATCAATTGGCTTCACTGGTGAAAAAGCAATTTCATTCGACTTCGATAAAGGTTCTCACCGTACTGGTGAACTGCGACGCGGTGCTGTGGTTCAGGTCAATCAATGGGCTGATGTGGCTAACCTGACTATGCAAGACCTTGAACCATTCAAAACGATTGTGATTGATACCGTCGGTGCAATGCTTGAAAGCATTAAGACTCACCTATTGCTAAACAGCACAAATAAGCAGAAAGATGGCTCTTTAAAACTTAAAGCCCAAGGTTTGGCCAATAACATCTTCAAGCAATACGTGAATACGCTAATTGCTTCAGGTAAAGACGTCGTTTTCATTGCCCATGCATCAGAAGATCAGAACGGTGACCAGGTAATTTACCGACCAGATCTGGGTGGTAAGAACCGTAATGAGCTGTACCGCATTGCAGATGTAATGGGTTATCTCACCACTGTGCAAACAGGTGAAGGCAAACATGAACGTGTGATCAGCTTTAGACCTTGCCCTACTCACCATGCCAAAAATGCAGGTGGTTTAGGCGGTGAAACTGGTGAAGTGTGGGTTCCAGACTTAAAAGCGAATCCCTCTTTCCTGGCTGATCTCATCAAGCAGGCCAAAGACCACATCAACACCATGACACCTGAACAGCTTGCATCAATGAAGGCACAGGAAGATTTAGATAACTGGATCCAGAGTTGTGCTGAAGCTCAGTATGCCAGCGACCTAAACCAACTTACTGAGTCTATCGATAAGAATCATACGTATTACAAAAATATGCGTGTTGCTCTTAAGACCAGAGCTGACGAAATGAAATGCACCTTCGATATGCAGCGTAATGCATGGGTAGATCCTGCTGAGTTCTTTGGCATCAATGACCAACAACTGGCTGAGCTTCAGGACTTCGTCGATGAGCGCGGCCTTGATGCCAAAACTGTATGTGAGCATCTCGGTATTGATGCACTTAACCAAATCGAAGCCAGCAAACTGGCGACTGTACAACAAGAAATTGAAAAATTGGCAAAGGAAACTATTAACGCATGAAAGCAATAATTTTGGACACGGAAACTCATACGATTAATGGTTTCCCTATTGAAATCGCATACGCACCTTGCTCTTTTGAGCAAGGTAACTTGGGGTTTGATCAAAGCCAGATATTTGATGAGTTCTACTCATGTCCTGAGCAGATCGCATACGGTGCAATGGCAACTCACCACATCCTGGAAGCTGACATCGAAGGCAAGCCAAGCTTTGATACTTTCCGCTTGCCTAAAGATGTGGATTGCTTGATTGGCCATAACATCAATTACGACATTGAAGCGATCCGTAAATGTGGTACGGATGTTCCTGAAAAGTCTATCTGTACTTTAGCTCTAGCTCGCTTCACATGGCCTGAACTAGAAACTCATACGCTGAGCGCTTTGTTCTACTACGTAAGTTCAGACAAGGAAAAAGCACGCAATTACCTGCGTAATGCTCACAGTGCGAAGTATGACATCTGGTTCACATACATCATCCTGAAAAACATCTGTTTAAAACTGGGTATCAAAGACATGAATTCATTGCATGTCCTATCTGAACAGGTACGCACTCCAAATGTAATGCCTTATGGCAAACATAAAGGTACTCCATTAAAAGAGGTTCCAAAGGACTATGTGAAATGGATGCTGACCACTGATATTGATCCTTATCTGCGTAAAGCATTGGAGGCAGCGGCATGATTTTCAAAATCAAAAAGAAACATGAAGTCGGTTTCAAGCTTTGGCTAGAAAAGCTGGGTTATACGAAGAAAGAACTGACAGATGGTAGCTCTACATTTTCCGGAAAAGGTACACGTAAAACCCTGAGCTATGTGTTTTTAAAGAATGATTTAACAGGTAATGCTGCATGCCAGATGTTATTCGATGAATATGAAATGCACCTGCACTGCCCGAATGTTTCGAATGAAACCAGCGAAAACTTAGCAAAGATTGTGGCTAATCAGATTATGAAGGTGGCGTGATGGATAGTACTAATCAAGTAGTTAAGCCAACTCCCTATGACGATGCTCAGTTTCTCTGGTGCACCAAATGGTGTGAAGAAAAAGGTTTAAGCCCATACGATGCTAAAAACTGGGCTGATGCGAAATTTGAATATTTAAAACTGCAGGAGAAAAACAGTGACTGAAGTTCAAGAAAACATTGCTGTATCCAAAGGTCAGGAAGAAAACGTTATTGATAGATTTATTGCTGACGGTGGTTTTGATCAGGCTTTTAAGGATGTGTTTGGTTTACCGGAATCAGTACAACAAAGTTTAAAAGAGGTAACTTAATGGCTCGATACACCATCACCGTTGAAGCCGAAAGACCGCCTCAAATTATGCTGGGTCAGACTATCGGTGGTGCAACGGTGAAGGAGCTTAAAGAGGTTGAAGTTGAACTGGTTTCAGCTTCTTATCTGGCTCAAAAATACAATCTGTCAGTGACCACGATTCGAGAAAAATTAGTTTCGATTAATCAAGGCACACAAGGCAAGGCGCTATACAATCCAAAGTTGGCCCATGACCTGCTGACAACCAAAGTTAAAGTAGGCAGACCGAGAGCTAATTAGCTCTCACTGTCGTTAAACATTTCTACCAAATCCTGAGCATCTGGATTGTAATAAGTATTCACCAGCATTGAGATAGTTTTGTGGCCAGTAATTTTGGCTAGCACTTCAACCGGTAATTTTCTCACCTTCACCATTCTTGTGATGGCTTCATGTCGTGAATCATGGAAGTTGATATGTGTAAGCCCTGCTCTTTTCTTTGCTCTCATCCATGTAGCACAACATATCTGTTTATCAATGGGCAGAAGTTTATCTGTTCCTTTAGGTAATAAAGAAAGCAGTCTTTTGGCTTCACCAGATAAAGGCACGTTTCTGGACTCACCATTTTTTGTCATCGGTAAATGCACAAAGCCTTCTTTAATATCCTTCCTACGCATTGCCAGTATTTCACCCTGACGCATAGCAGTTTCCAGAGCAAATCGAAATGCCCATGCTACATAGTGACGTGACGTTTCTGGTGTTGTAGATCCATCCCAACTTAACGCCTTTAGCAACAATTCTTGATCTTCTTCTGTAATACGCTGGCTTCTGGATTTTTCCTTGCTCGGCATGGTGACCGCATGCCAGACGTTAGAATCAATCAAAAACAGTTCTTTCATGGCATAGGTAAACACGGCTGAATAAATGGCGTGTTCATTCCTGAGTGTTGCAATCTTCACTTCTTTTTTGCGGTTATTTCGCCATTCTGCAATGTCAGCAGGCTTGAAATCATAAATAGACTTATCAGCTAAATTTGGTGCAATCCGGTCAAGGTTTTTAATTTTAAAATTGATCGTTCTTGCAGATCGCATGTGCCGGCCATGCTCTTGATAGTATCTGGCACAAAGTTCCCTAAATGGATAATCCGGCTTTTCGCCTTGTTCTATTGCCTTTTTACCAGACCGAAGTTCAAGCAATTTATTATAGGCCCACTGTTCACATTCCTTCGCTGTGTCTCGGGTGGCTGAATATCTTTTCTTGTCAAAAGTGACAATGATGCGCCAGCTGAACCCTCGCTGGATGGGTTTGGGTATTTTCATTTTATTGGTGCAGATTTGGTGCAGATTACTTTGCATTTTATCGGTAAAGTAAAAAAATGAAAGGATATAGAAGGGATTTTGTGCAGTTTTGGGTATGGTTTAGTGACGGGATAGGATTAATAGACTATTTTAAATTATTGTTTTTATTATAATTAAATCTTATTATATTTTATTTTTTGTTTTTTTATCAGAAAAGATCATCTAAAATCATTGTATACTACCTACTTTCTTTGTAGCCAAGATCATCATCCCGCGTTGATCAAGCCTGTAGTGAATTTCGATGAGCACCTTAATTCTTGTTACCTCCGCACCGACTTCTATTTATGCCTGGCATGCGCTTGGACTCGCCCAAGCTTTACAACATAAACAGGAAGCTTTCCGTGTATTTTTCTATCAAGATGGCGTGTCGGTCGCAAATGCATTGCAATGGGTGCCCGACGACCAGCGTCATCTCACACGTTCCTGGCAGGATCTGAATATCCGCTTACCTGTTTGTGTCAGTGCAGCCTTAGCGCGTGGGATTACAGATCAGGAAAATGCTCAACGTCACAATATTCAGCAACATAATCTTGCTGATGGTTTTGAATTGGTCGGTCTAGGCGAGCTTGCTGATGCTGTTCAGTCCTCACAACGTCTAATTCAATTCTAGATGCTTCATTTTTCAGGATGTGTTGCTTTTAAAAGGAATCTTGTGTGAAATCTGTACTTGTTATATTAACCCAAGCCAACCTAAACAGCTTACAGGTGCATGAAAGCCTGTCTGCCACGATGGTACTGGCGACCTTCGGCGCTGAAGTTAAAGTATTACTCCAAGGCGCAGCCTTGAGTCTTTTACGTTCTGAGCTTCAGTTTGACCAGCTGAAACATGCCTTTAAACTGGCTTCAAATCTGGTGGATAGTTTCGAATTTTATGACCTGACACCTATTCTGGTTGAACAGAAAAATCAGGACTCTCCTTTTGTAAAGCAAAGCGAGCAGGAGATTGAGTTGATTGAACTCAATTCAGAATTCGTTCAAAAATTTGATCACGTATTGTATTGGTAAGGACAAAGGATAAATAAATGTCAGATCAAACCCTTTACCTGATCCAGTCAGATTATGCAGCGACGGCGTCAGTCCTTGATCAATTAGCACAGCTCCATGCTTTAGATAATCAGGTGGTCCTGATGGGAGAATCTGTGCTGTATCTGGACCATGCCTTCGTACAGCAACTACCGCAAGTTTATATCCTAAAAAATGATGCAGAAATTCTGATCTCACCTTTATCGGAAAATGTTGCTTTACTCGACTACTCCGAATTTGCAGATCTATGTCTGAAATTTAGTCGTTGCATCTCAATGAAATAATCCATGAGTCACATATGAATCTAGAACTGGACCAAGATGGTCATTTAGTCGATTACACCATCTGGAATGAAGACGTTGCCCAAGTACTGGCAGATACACTAGAACTTCAACTTACTCCTTGGCATTTTGAAGTGCTACAGGCAGTCCGTCAATTTTATCAGCAGTTTGGGCATTCTCCTGCAACCCGCCCGCTAATTAAGTTTTTGATGAAGACAGTCAGCCCGGAAATTAACAATGCCTTATTGCAGGAAAAGTTTAATACGGGTTTAGTGGCACGTCATTTAAGCCGACTGGCTGGTATCCCGAAACCCGCGAACTGCTTATAAGTTTTAATCTAAAAAATGAATGAAGAAGAAGTCCGTTTCTACGGGCTTTTTCTTATTAAGCTTATCTATGATCTGTATTCACAACTAAATAAAGCTTTAAACCGGAAGATTAAAAACTTTTCTGATCCAATGCATTTAAGGCTTGATCAAGCTGTGGAGAGATTTCAGGCAGAACTTTCTGCAAAAATTCTATTTGAGCTCTCGCCTCTTCCGGAGCAACGACCCGGGCATTCACCAGATTCTGCTGCTGTACCAGCAAACGATCCAGCTGGCGTTCATCTGGCTTCTCGCCTTGACTTAAACCATTCATCATTTGGGTAAAATCCAGATAAAGCTGCTCTCTCTGTTGTAATAAGACCTGCTGTTCAGAATCCACTTCCGGGTGTCCAGCCGTTCTTGCCGGTACAGGTGGTTTAGAAATTAAACTGGAAGTAATCAGTGACTTTGCTGGAAAAGTCATCTGATCATCAGGTTTCAGTATATTGAACTCTGCCTTATAGATATCCTTATGAACCTGATAAGCAATCCCAACCAGAATACCGGTTAATAACATTCCCGCCAGCAGATATAAAGTAAGTGTTTTGTTCCTCATATATGCCACCTACAATGCTTAGAGCAACGTTCATAACACATTGCTCTTTTTAAGCCATTATTTGCTACGGCGTAGACCAGTCTGCTGGAGCATAACCGATCCGGACACGCTGTGGATGATTGCCTACAGGTACACTGGTCACTTTATTGCCTGTCGCGAAATCAATTACGGTCACCACATCCGTTTCACTTTCTGAAATGATACAGCTACGGCCATCCGGACTTCGGGTAGCCCAGTATGGTTTACCTGCAGGAATCAATTTTCCGGCAGTCAGACTCTGACGATCAACAATAGTGGCGTAATTATCCATCGTGCCCGCAACACAGAGCTTCTCACCATCTGCACTGATCGACAGGCCATGATGGCGGGAATCATTCACCCATTTAGTCCGGTCTTTAGGAATGCTATCGCTACCTGGCAACTGCCCAATACGGGTTACTTTATTCTGGTTTAAGTCATACTCAATCAAACCATTAAAAAATGATACCTGAGCATAGAGTTTACTTTCATCCTTGCTAAAGACCATCGGCCGCACTGAATTAGATAAATCTTTTCGACCAAACGCATCCAATGCCGGTCTAAAGTCAATTTTCTTAAGCACCTGATGGGTATTGGCATCTGCAATGGTGATATAGCGTTTACCCTTGGTGAAATCCTGCCACTGCGCATCAAGAGAGGTTTCTACATTACCAATGGCCGAGTTCAGAATTTTTCTGCCATTATCAAAGTAGATATTTTCATGCGGTTTATCACCCGTCGCAAATCGACCAAGTTCCTTACCAGTATGAATATCCAGTACATGCACCACATTTCCGGAAGATGCGGAAACCGCGACACGCTGGCCATCTGGTGAAACTGCCATATGATCCGCGCGGAAGCCTTCAACTGGAGTACGCCAGTTAATTTTGCCTGTCTTGATGTTGATAGAGACCACATCGGCAAAACTTGGACGGGATGCGACCACTGACTGTCCATCTGGCGTGGAATACATATCGTCGACCAGCTGATCATTACCTTCACCCGCAGTAGCTTGAATATAGGTATAGGCAATCAGTTTAATGGGATTGAGGTGAATCTCTTTCAGACGCTCCTTACGATCAGGAATCATGTTGATCACACCAACCTTGCCAAAGTCACCTGAAGATCGAATCACTGTAACTGTTCCATCCCAGTTATTACCCACAAAGAAAACTTGCTGGGAATTGGGCGGTTGAGGCAAGGTAGACGAATCTGCCTGTGCAGTTGAAAAGACTGAGAGCATGGCCATCGCGGACAAGCTCATACAGAACCGTGATAATCGTTTTTTCTGGATTTCCATGCGGTATTCTCCATATTTTCTATTTTATTGTTTTTATCTTTGTTCAATCCACAGTCAGGCCGCGGATCTCAATCATCCACTATACAATGAAGAAAAAACCATGCTGAATTTTCCGACAGAATAGAAAGATAAGAATCCAGAAAAGTTGAAGCGTCCATTGATATGAACGCTTCTCAGTAAGATAGTTTTATTGAAAAATGCTTTGAACTTTAGACATCCAATACATCAACGAATTGAGCATCTAGAACCTTAGCTAGGTCCGCAGGTTTTAAACCAATATCCAGACCGCGTTTACCCCCACTGACATAGATTTTATTCAGCTGTTCTGCAGATGCATCAATGACAGTTTTCAGGCGTTTTTTCTGCCCAACCGGACTAATCCCACCGACAAGATATCCGGTTAATCGTTCTGCCTGTTTAGGATCTGCCATCTGCAATTTCTTACAACCGAATGCAGCAGCTACTTTTTTAAGATTAAGCTGATGATGAACAGGTAATACTGCCACAAAATATTGCTTTTCATCTGTGACCAATAAGGTTTTAAATACTTCTTCTACTGCCAGCCCTAACTTTTCTGCTGCTTCCAAACCAAAGCTTTTGGCATTGGCATCATGTTCATATTCGTGAATGCTATATTCAATTTTTTGAGATTTTAATAATTTGCATGCAGGTGTCATAACAGCTTCGATAGTATTTTGACGGGATCTTCATTATAGCTTATCAAGTCTGCTTGGGTTTTATTCTGTGATTCTGAATAGCTTATATAATCAATATGTGTTCAAAATACAATCAGATACCATTAGCTTTTAATCCAGAATATCTATTCATATTGCACTTTAACTGAACTTAACTATCCCATTTATCATTGTAATTCCGCATACCATCTTGTTCTTAAGCTTAAAAATTCATCATTTAAAAACATAGGCAACATTCAGATGAATAACAACGCTTATACATGAAGTGCCATTTTGCCAATGTTATTGAGCGAACATAAAGAATTACAAATAAAGGTAAGCTTTAGAAAATTGAGCACATTCGTCAATATTAGATGAGGCCAGTAAAAGATTAATGAAGAATCATAAGTTTTTAATTTTACTTTTACGGCCAGTATCATTTAGCCAATGTTCAGTAGCAATGAGCCTATCTCTTTTTGCAGAAAAATAATGTGTGACTTGCTTTACTAGCGACATAAAACCCATTTAATACTAAACTTCACTTCATACCATTTATCAAATAACTTTTTGATTTTTATTCCAAGTTTGATATTTTAGTTTACAGAATAATGAATAGAATAAAATTCTGATTCATTCAAAAATCTAATGAAAATCCGGTCTTTTACCGATCACCACAATTTTTGATATGAGCAGAGACTTCGAGTAATAATTTTTATTTTTGACCAGCCATTGCCGAATAAACACTCAATTTAAAAGAATTATGAATAAACATTGAGGTCTAACTTACACAGCATAAATGTAACAATTCAGCCAATTCATCTAAAATATAAAAATGATGTAAAAGACGAAGATTTGGTAGTTTTGAACATTGCTAAATGCTTGCAAAGTTTTCATTATATGGCCACTGCGTGGTACATGCTTTTCTATGTCAATTCAAAGAAATTATAAAAATAATGTAGGAATTCATGCCATAATAGGCGAAGTTTGTAGACATCTTGCAAACCTATCCTGAAACTTTTTAACTGGAGCACCATAGATGACTTCGACCATTTTGGTTATTCATGGACCGAATTTAAATTTGCTAGGAAAGCGCGAACCCGAAGTTTATGGTTATTTAACTCTAGAAGATATTAATCAGCAGCTCACTGCTCAGGCTGAAAAAGCTACTTTACAACTTGACACTTTCCAGAGCAACTGGGAAGGCGCAATTGTTGACCGAATTCATCAAGCCCAACAAGACGGCGTGCAATATATCATTATTAATCCTGCTGCCCTGACACATACCTCAGTTGCAGTTCGTGATGCACTTCTTGGCGTGGCAATCCCGTTTATTGAAGTCCACCTGTCTAACGTCCATGCACGTGAGGCATTCCGACATCATTCATATCTATCCGATAAAGCTATTGGCGTGATCTGTGGTCTAGGTGCAAAAGGCTATGCTGCCGCACTCGACTATGTCATTGAAAAAATACAATCTTCTAAACAATCTTAATTAGGAATACTGTCTCATGGATATCCGTAAAATCAAGAAGCTCATCGATTTGATGATTGAATCTGACTTACAGGCGATTGAAGTTAAGGAAGGTGATCAGTCGATCGCTCTGACTCGTCGTAATCCAGTAGTTGCAGCAGCTGTTCCTGCAATGCCTGCACCTGCAGCTGACGTCCCTGCAGCTAAATCTCCTCGTGGTGCAGTTGAAAAATCTCCAATGGTTGGCGTGTTCTATGCAGCTCCAAGTCCAGGCGAAGCACCTTTTGTAAAAATTGGTCAAACTGTTTCTGCTGGCGAAACACTGGGTATCATTGAAGCAATGAAAATCATGAACCCGATTGAAGCAACTCAAAGCGGCGTGATTGAAGAAATTCTGGTGAAAAATGGTGAAGTGATTCAGTTTGGTCAGCCACTTTTCCGTTACCGCGCCTAATCACTTCGGGGATTCATAATGTTGCAAAAAGTTTTAATTGCAAACCGAGGTGAGATTGCCCTGCGCATCGCCCGAGCTTGCAAAACTTTAGGAATTAAAACAGTCGGTGTCTATTCAGACGCTGACAAAGACCTGATGCACTTACGCTTCTGTGACGAAGCCGTGTGTATTGGTCCTGGCGCGAGCAGCGACAGTTACCTGAATATTCCAGCCCTGATTACAGCCGCTGAAATCACCAGTGCAGATGCCATCCACCCTGGTTATGGCTTTTTATCTGAAAATGCTGAATTTGCTGAAATCGTAGAAAGTTCTGGTTTTATCTTCATTGGTCCACGTCCGGAACATATTCGCCTAATGGGGAATAAGGTTTCTGCGATTATTGCCATGAAAAAAGCGGGTGTACCCACTGTACCTGGCTGCGATCATGCCGTGACGATTCACAATGCGCTTGCTGAAGCCAAAGAAATTGGTTTCCCGCTCATCGTGAAAGCGGCTTCCGGTGGTGGTGGTCGTGGTATGCGTATTGTAGAACGTGTAGATACCCTGCTTGAATCAGTACAAGCCGCACAGCGTGATGCAGAAATGTGGTTTGGCGATGACACGGTTTATATGGAACGTTTCCTGCAAAAACCGCGTCACGTCGAAGTACAGGTTCTAGGCGACGGTAATGGTCATGCGATCCATTTATATGACCGTGACTGTTCTTTACAGCGTCGTCACCAGAAAGTGCTTGAAGAAGCGCCAGCGCCTAACCTGCCAGAACAGGCTCGTGCTGACATTCTTGAAGCCTGTGTCAATGCTTGTAAATTGATGCAATATCGTGGTGCCGGTACATTCGAGTTTCTGTTTGAAGAAGGTGAATTCTTCTTTATTGAAATGAATACCCGTGTTCAGGTAGAACATCCTGTGACTGAAATGGTCACCGGTATCGACATCATTGAGCAGCAGTTACGTATTGCGGCTGGCTTAGGTCTGGATATCCAGCAAGAAGATGTACGCGTACAAGGTCATGCGATCGAATGTCGTATCAACGCAGAAGATCCATCGAACTTTATGCCATCTCCAGGCAAAATCGAGACCTTCTATGCGCCAGGTGGTGCAGGTATCCGTTTAGACTCTCATATCTATCCAGGTTACAGCATCCCGCCATATTATGATTCTATGATTGCCAAGCTAATTGCCCATGGTAAAGACCGTAAAACTGCAATAGCACGCATGAAGCAGGCCTTGGATGAAATGATTCTGACAGGTGTGAAGACCAATATCCCATTACACAAAGATCTGATTCTTCAGGATGAAAATTTCTGTGAACAGGCAATGGATATTCACTATCTGGAAAAACATTTGTTGAAGCAGCTTGAAGGTGCTGAAGACAAAGAAAAAGCTTGATCCGAGACTTGATCTAATAAAAAAACCGCTGAATTCAGCGGTTTTTATATCTAGCCTTCAATCAAGGCAAAATGCGTCGAAGTACAGCAAAACATTGCTCTGCTTTTTCATTGGCACAGAAATTAATGGTATTTGAGTTCTGCCACTTCACAAAATACTGCGAAATCTCGCCTGACTGATCCACCTGATTGCCGGAACAGTCTTTTTCATTATTGTCGTATTTCACCTGCATAATCAGCGCTGGAATCTGTGCAGCCGGATCTTGTGAAGGCTGATAGTCATACAGCCCTGTGGTCCATTCTGAACCGCTTTTAATCACGACGTTGTTATTGCCTTTAAAATTATAGTATTCAACACATTTCTTACTATCTGGAATTTCCATTCCCCATAGCCCAACAATTTCAGGACGGGTATTAATAGTAAAGGTATTCGGAACTTCGATAGGTTTCGTAATACTACTTGCAGCTTGATTATTGTTTTCTGTTGCCATTAGCCAAGATGAGTTCATGAGCAAGACAAGGCTAAGACAGGTTTTTTTCATATTCACAGGCTTCGTTTCAATCCTAATAATTAATTTTAACTTATCATATTTTTCGGGATCATATTCTGCTCTGCATCAGTTTAAATACCGAAATAAAACAAATTTTTATCATTATAGTTTAAAAACATGGATTTCCTTTTTTAATTTTTTTGTATATATTTCGTATACAAACGTATATTGATAACGTAAGTAAAAACAGATTATTCCAAGAATAAAGTTGTACTTTTGGGTAAAAAGCATTTCCCAAACAAAGTGATATTTCACATATAAAAATTAGATACAGGACTTAGATTTGCGAATACCTCGAATCACAGACCAGAACTTGAATCCTGAAACATATGCCTACTTGGTCATTCTTTTCATTATTTTAGTGACTTGTTTGATTGGCATTATGACCAGAACACAGGATTACTTAGCCATACTCTGGCCTGCTAACGCTGCCTTGCTGGCCATGTTCTTACGCTTCCCGCATTTAAACAATATGGGCGGGTGGCTAGGTGCTTTCTGTGCATTTATGTTTGCTGATCTAGCAACAAGCAATAATCTATTACAAAGCCTGTTTCTAACACTTGCTAACCTGATTAGTACGATTGTATCGCTATTTTTTATCCGATATTTCCAGATCAATTATAAGTACTACAATACTGGTTTCACTTTCGTGCATATGTTTGGCATCTGCGCATTCGCAGGATGCTTGGCCAGTGCAGCTTTTGCCGTGGCTACCTTACCCAATCTTCCTCATTCCTTTATGACCAAGGAAAATTTATGGATAGATTTTGGGCTGTGGTGGACAGGTGAAATGGTAAATTACATTATTGTCCTGCCGCTTTTTCTAGCCTTTCCTAGAACCAAAGATCTCAAGTATTTATTTAAAAACCGCAGAAAGAAGCAGAACTCTTTTAGCTATCTGCTGCCAGCAGGTACGGTAATCCTGTGTATTATCCTGAGTAATATTTTTGTCGGTCCAGGTGCCCTGCTTTATCCGTTGGCAGCTTTAATCTGGGCAGCACTGACCTATCGCATCTTCACAATTGCAATTATTAATGCCTTTGTAATCATTTTGATGTATTACAGCCTGACCCAGTTCTATGCCACTACACATGATACGTTGGCAGACTCGACCATTTATATCTCATTAAGGATCGGACTATTTATGCTGGCATTATCACCGCTGATCCTGTGTATCATCAGTCAGAACCGCAATGATCTGTTTAAACGGGTATTGTATTTGGCCAATCATGACAGTCTGACGCGTACCATGAACCGGCATTTTTTCTTTCAGAAAGGTGAATATTTACTACAACATTCCAAGAGTGTGCAGTTTTCCCTGATTATGCTGGATATTGATCATTTCAAACGTTTAAACGATCATTTTGGCCATCATGTGGGCGATAAAGTACTGCAACACTTTGCTGAAATCATCCGTTCTAATTTACGTTCTCAGGATCTGTTTGCGCGTATTGGTGGTGAGGAATTTGTGATTTTGCTTTGGGATACCAAACCATCTAAGGCCCAGTTTATTGCCGAGCGTATTCGTGAACTGGTAGCTAAAACGCCAATGTATCAACCTGATGGATCACCGTTATCGATTACTGTGAGTCTCGGGATTACGCATCAACATGCCCCGCTTTCTCAGGATTTACAGCAACTGATCAATACCGCGGATCAGGCCTTATATCAAGCCAAACACTTGGGACGTAATCAGGTGGTGCTTGCATCCTGAACTGAAACCCTCTACAACCTTATAACAATATCAACGCTAGGGAATGCAGATGAAATTTGAAGAATACTTACAATACGATGGATTAGGACTGGCTGAACTGGTTAAAAATAAACAGGTGCATTCAAGTGAACTTTTATCAGTTGCCTTAGAACGCAGTGCAAATATTAATCCTGAAATCAATGCCATTATTATTCCCATGCATGAGCATGCCTTGCAGCGTACCCAGCAAGATCTGTCTGGCCCCTTTGCTGGAGTTCCATTTCTGGTCAAAGACCTGTTTCAGGAATATGCAGGTTATCCGACGTCTTATGGATGTCAGGGTTTAAAGCGCATCGGTTATATCGCCGAGACTAATGCTGAAATTGTTAATCGTTGGGAACAGGCAGGTATTGTGACCTTTGGCCGTACCAATACGCCTGAATTTGGAATTAAAGGCATTACCGAGCCTGATGCCTGGGGGAGCTGTAAAAACCCATGGAATTTAAGACATAACAGTGGTGGCTCGTCAGGCGGTTCTGCTTCTGCTGTGGCAGCCGGCATTGTGCCAATTGCTGGTGCAGGTGATGGTGGTGGCTCAATTCGTATTCCGGCTTCCTACTGTGGTCTGTTTGGTTTAAAACCAAGCCGTGGACGTACGCCGTGGGGACCGCAAATGAGTGAAGCAATGCATGGTGCTGCCATTCAACATGTACTTACCAAGACTGTTCGGGATAGTGCAGCAATGCTGGATGCCACCCATGGTGAAGATCGCAGTTCACTGTTTACCATTCAACGTCCGCATACACATTATCTGGAAGTGATTCAGCAACCACCAAAAAAATTAAAAATCGCATTTAATACCCGTTCCAGCATCGATACGCCTGTTTCTCAAGATGCTATTAAAGCGGTAGAACAAACTGCCCGTTTACTGGAATCTTTAGGTCATGAAGTCGTTGAGGATCAACCGCAGATTGATGGCATGCAACTGGCTAAAGATTTTATTACGACGTGGTTTAGCCAGTTTTCTTATATGCTGGACGAAATCCAGAAAGGCTATCCATCCAGATCAGGCGATTTTGAACTGGATTCTCTGGCTCTGGCTGCTTTTGGTGCCAAAACAACGGCGATTGAATATATCCAGAATCTGACTAATTGGGGACAATATGTAACCCAGATGAATCATTTCTTTGATGATTATGATCTCTACCTGACACCAGCCACAGCCACTGTTGCACCCAAAAATGGCGAAGTCAAAACACCAAACTGGCAGAAGCCGATTCTTAAAGCTCTATTAAAAATGAATAAGGCACATTTATTGGCACAAGGTAAGCTGGTCGACCAGATTGTGAAAGAAAACCTAAAATGGGTGCCATTCACTCAGTTAGCCAATATTACCGGCCTTCCAGCAATGTCCGTACCGCTTTACTGGAATGAAGATAACTTACCTTTGGGTTCACAATTTATTGCACCATTTGCCCGTGAAGATTTACTGTTGCAACTGGCCGCTCAATTAGAACAGGCTCAGCCCTGGTTTAATCAATATTCCAAAATCCGCGTTTAATTGTTCGATGGTATTTTAAATCTGCTTTTGTAATTCGACCTTGTTGGGTAAGCCAAATACCAGCAACAGGCCCAGCAAGGTCGACAGCGCAGCAGCAATAAAGATTGATGTTCCACCGACCTGATCCCAATAACGACCGGCAAGAATACTCCCACTCGCCACGCCTAAGCCCCACATGGTGCTATACAGTGCCTGTCCACGGCCTTGCTGTCCAGCCGAGAAGTTCTGGAAATTAACCCGCATGGCAATCATATGAAATAAGCCAAAACTCAGGGCATGAATGGTCTGGGCAAAAAACTGTGCCAGAAATAACGATGGAAATAGGCCTACAGTCAGCCATCTTAAACCGGTCATTAACAGGCATAGCATCACCAGATGACGCCATGACCAGCGTGTTAGAAAAAATGTAGCGTAGGCAAACATAATGATTTCAGCAATAACCCCAACCGACCAGAGTAATCCGATCTGACTGGTACTGAATCCATTCTGGCTGAGATAGTTACTATAAAAACTATAAAATGGCGCATGTGAAAACAGCATGATCAGTTCAATCAGGAAAAAACTGTATACCACCGGACGCTTGAAGATCGGCCATAAAGCTTCGAGTTTTTTCTGTGCTGTCGGTGCTGCTGTTGGTTCTTTAATCGTGAAAGACCAGAGAAAAGCCAGGAATGAGATACAGAGCAATAAGACTGGTAGCATACTAATGCTGAGAATCTCAAAAATAGCACCTAAACCAAATACGCCAATAATAAATCCAATAGATCCCCACTTACGGACTTTGCCATAGAGCTCTGCCCTTTTCTCACCCAACCAGAATAAAGTCACACCTTCAAACTGAGCCAAAATTGCATTTTGAAAGAAACTGAAAATCAGCATGAGCAAAGCGACTGACTGAAAACTATTTGGAATGATAAATATCATGAACCAGATACAGGCTTCCATCCAAGTAGCTATACGCACCAGCAACATGCGTTTCCCGGATTTGTCTGCAATCCATCCCCAAATAAATGGCGCAAAAAATCGGGTGACAATCGCAATCGAAGATAAAATCCCAATTTCCTGATAATTAAAGCCTTGATCCTTTAGATACAGACTCCAGAAAGGCATGAATGCGCCCACAATCGCATAATAAAAAAAGTAGAAAAAACTGAATCTGTAATGAATAGCTAGAGATTGCATCAAACTAGATACTCTTTCATTTCTGATAACTTAAAATAAATATAAGTTGCGCTTAGTTGCATTGAATGGGTCTCGGTTGAGTCTAGTTAATCTATAAGCTAATCATCTATAGATTCTTCAAAGCTCTTTAACTAATTTGAGAAAAGTTAGATTTTAACTTAATACATTACCTAAATTCTTAATTTATTCTTTTAGTTCAATCATGAGCTTATCAATCGTAATCATTTGATGGTTCTAAGAATTAAAATGACTGAGGTTCTGACATTTAGACAGCTTAACGTTACAAAATCTGAGCCTTATTTAGCTTGTACTTTGTCTATCATGGGGCTCACCAATAAGAAAAGAAAAACCCCTCAACATTTAGAATATAAGAGGTTTAGTTTGCCGTAATACGTTCGGCTATGATTTTAACTTTGCTTTAAACTCAACCCATCCATTGACTTGGGTGATAGTTAGGTCGATAGCTGAGTATTGATAGTAGCGCTCCACCTCAACAAGAGTTTTAGCGCTCATCTCCTTTCGAGCCTCTTTGAATTCAAAATATGGGTTATTAAAATTAATAACATTAGAATTGATAACTGATATTAAGTAATCAGTTGTGTGAATACATTGTATGTGTGCTCATAACCAGCCCGTTAAGTCAAAATTCAAACCAATTATTAGCCTATTATTATTGAAAAATCAAATAGTACAGAATACTTAACTCATTGATAATAAAGAAAATTTGTCATTCTAAATTAAACTTTTTTTAAACAATCCCGGCATTCTTTCTTGCCGTCGCTAATCTCAGTCGCACCATGTAGGCAGAATGAGCAGAATAGTAATCGGAGCATACTTTTTTCCAGACAAAAAATAACCCGCTTAACCTGGGGAAGTTAAGCGGGTAGGCTTCTTTAACACGTCGTTATAGTTTTTAGCTAGTTCATCATTATTCATGGAGCACCTTTAAAGTAGCACTTATATAGTGCAGCAATAGTATAAGAAGCATTACTGAATGGTGGGTGCTGGTTGACTTTGGGTTAAATTTGGTTATTTGTTAGACAGGAATTACACTATTTAATTATTTTTGTGTTCTGGTCGCCGTATAAAGTTTATCAGGCAACAAAAAAGCTCTTATTTCTATGGACTTTAAAAACTCGCAAAGAAATCGAATAAATATTTAATGAATGTGAACCTGTCATTAATATCGGGTACGTCAAATACCCATAAAGTTTTAGTTTGTGATCTATATTTAAATCTTACTGCTGGTACCTTAGTTGTCACTGACGCATCTTCACCGAGATGTAAAGTTTAATCTTTTCATAATATTAAATTTACTTAAAATATTATTGAGTTAAATATTTTTAGGCTCTAAATATATACTTATAAAATAAAAATCCTGCTTGCTGGTCAAAATCCAACTTACGATATTCAAATTGTTTTGCACTTATCTCTCTTATATTTTAATTCTCATGATAGATCATCATGAGAGCGTTCGCCCATGTGTTCAAACTATGAATTCCCCTCAAAAAGCCGTCTCTCTTTATTAGATATTCATGAAGAACAGCTTGAACTGGATATGAAAACACATGTATATCCTTTAGCTCCTGCTCCCATCATTATGCGCGGTGCTGACGAGTTTGAACTGGATATCGCACGTTTCGGACTTATCCCTTCCTGGGCCAAAGAATTAAAATTTGGCCGGCATACTTATAATGCCCGAACTGAAACAGTCGCCTCAAAAGCAAGTTTTCGGCATGCCTGGAAAAATAATCAGTTTGCCTTGGTGCCTGTAGATACGTTCTATGAACCCAAATACATTGATGGCAAATCTCATTGGTATGCTATTTCTCGCGAAGACGGTGACCCTGTTACTGTTGCAGCCATTTATGATGATGCAATCATTGAAGGTGAAAAAGTTCGATCTTTTTCAATGCTCACGATTAATGCAAATCAGCATCCTTTTATGAAACAGTTTCATAATCCGAATGATGAAAAACGCTCGATTATTGTGATACCGAAAGAGTCAAGACAGGACTGGCTGTACTGCAATCATGAGGAAGCAAGTGAGTTTTTCTTCGAAATGCGGGATGAATTTATTGTAAAGCTACGAGATTCCCGTTTGTCGGAAAACTGAAATATAAAAGCAATTTAATTATTAGTATCTGATTTTAAAGCATTTAATTTATTTGTATAAAAATAAAGCAATCATTACAATCTTGATTAATGTAACAACAATCAAGAAGTAGCAGGTTTATGACAAATTCGCATGGGGGCTTTAGAATTGGTGCAGGCAGAAAAAAGGTCGAAGAAACCAAAGTAATTCGTGTACCTGAATCCAAAGTCCTGGATATCAAAGCATACTTAAAATCACTTAAAAAAGAAAATGAAATCAGTGATATTCGCCAGTTTGATCCTGTTACCCAAATGGAAATTCCTTTAGTTACTGAACGCGTTCAGGCTGGTTTTCCCTCACCCGCACAAGACTATATTGATAAAAAACTCGACCTGAATGAATTTCTGATCAATAACGCTAATGCTACTTTTATTGTTCGTGCCAATTCGCTGTCGATGCTGAATGCAGGTATTGATATCAATGATGCTCTGATTGTAGATCGTAGCATTGAAGCGCAACATCGAGATATTGTGATTGCCTGTGTAGATAACGAATTTACTGTCAAACGGCTGATTATCGATGTAAAGGGTTGCTGGCTAAAAGCTGAGAATGACGACTATCCCGATATTCATCCTGTAGAAGGTCAGCAATTTGAAATCTGGGGTGTGGTCACCAACGTCATTAAAAAATTCAGATGAAATATCAGCAGGAAATCTATGCGCTGATTGATGTCAATAACTGCTATGTCAGTTGCGAGCGCCTATTCAATCCGAAACTGAATCATGTACCTGTGATTGTGCTGTCAAATAACGATGGTTGTGTAGTCTCACGTTCGCAGGAAGCAAAAGATCTCGGCATTAAAATGGCTGTTCCGCTCTTCCAGATCCGCGATATCGTCGAGCAGCATCAAGTTCAGGTGCTATCCAGCAACTATGCCCTCTATGCAGAAATGTCCAAACGCTTTCATTCCATTCTGTCTGAATATGTAGCACCTGGTGAACAGGAGGTTTATTCCATAGATGAATGCTTTCTGAAAATTACAGCTTATGCAAAAAATCATGATTTAACAGAATATGGTCAGGATATGCGACGGCGTATTTTGCAATGGATTGGCCTACCCGTTTGTGTAGGCATTGGCCGTTCCAAAACCGAAGCTAAATTAGCCAACTATATGGCCAAGAAAGCCAAACGCTTTAATGGGGTTTGCGATCTTTCTTCTATGCATCCACAACATAGAGATTACTTATGGAGCTTGATTGATGTTGCTGAAGTCTGGGGGGTTGGGCGCCAGCAGAGTAAAAAGTTAAAGAACTTAGGTATACATACTGTTCTTGATTTAGCTCAGACCAATTGTCATCGAATCGGAAAATTATTTTCAATTGTTATGCAAAGAACTGTGATAGAATTACAGGGAATTTCCTGTATTGAACTGGAACAGGCGTGCCAGCCCAAGAAGCAGATTATTTCTTCACGCTCATTTGGTTGCCGAGTAACAGATCTTGAAGCTTTAATTGAAGCTATGAGTGATTACCTGCAAAATGCCATCAAACGTTTAAGAGAGGATCAATCCTTATGTGGCTGCATCATTGCTTTCGCTCAATCCAATCCTTTTGACAAGAACAGATCCTTTTATAATAAATCTGTCAATATCGCTTTTCCTGAACCCACTGATTCCGCTGTTGTAATGAACCGGGCATTGATGCAACATATGCATGAGCTGTTTTCAGAAGGTGTAGAGTTTAAAAAATGTGGGGTTATTTTAACGGCGCTTGAACCTAAATCGGCCTATGTCTATGACTTGCTCTCTGATCATGCTCAGATCGAGAAAAATGAGAAGCTTCAGGAAGCCTTAGAAAAAGTAAAGGAAAGATTTGGCGATCAAAAGCTGGCGATTGGAGCAGCTAAAATTCCTAACCGGACTTGGACCATGTCTCAACAGCACCTAAGTCAGAATTATTTTAGTTGGGATGGACTGTTAAAGATTGATCGTTAATTTCATCTTCCCAGTAAGGTAAAGCAGAAATTTTCCGAAACTTAAATCAAAATCTAAAAAGCCCTAAATTTAATTAGGGCTTTCTGATATTAATATCTTACTTTTGCTCCCTCAGTGGATGCTCTGGCTCGGCATTAGGCTTTTTCTCAGGTTTTACACCCTTATAGGTTGCTTGATTGCCTTTATCATCATTAGATTCTTTTTGCGGATTATCTTCTTGCTCTGTTTGCTGGTCTGCATGAGTTGTCATATATATTCCCTTTCCTCTAGATGCTTAGAAAATTATTAGGACATATAAGGTTAAACATCAATAATATTTATGTTTTCCATACATTTTAATAAACATATATTCTTCTAATCAGAGCTTATATAGACTTCTTGTTTAATCTAAATCTGCCTGGCTGTGCAATCTGCTTCCAGAAAACACAGCTCATAGATCAATTTATAATTTAATTTCTTATTACTTAAAAGAAAGTATCTGCAGAAACATTAAAACGTTCAGACAAAGCTTTAATATGACGGATATTGAGCTGACGTTTACCGTTCAGGATTTCTGAAATGACCGACTGGGTAGCTATGTCAGATAGATCTGATTGGCTGAGACCATGCTGTTCCATCAGGAAAGCCAGCGCAGTACGTCCATCGCCTTCTGGCATCGGCAAATGCTCATGTTCATAAGCTGAGACTAAGTCACCCAGTTGAAGAATCAGCCCCATTAAGGGATGCGACTCATCATCACCTACAATATCCAGAAGTTCATCTAAAGCTTCAGTGAGCGTATTAAAGTCTTCTTCAGTTTCTGGCTTGCTAAGCAATGGTGCAACATAACGCCAGTGATCAACGGCCTGTTTAATCATTGCATTCATATTAAGCCTCCTTCCAATGACCTTTGTCATATTCCTGATGGGATAAGACATGGCGAATATAGACACGTTTTGCCTGATACATCACAACTGCAATCAACCTGATCTTGTTGCCACCAATATCAAAAACATGAAATTTCCCGACTTTATCTACTGCGGGAAATAATCTCTTCATGTCGGCAAAATCCTTAAGATCATTGGCCTTGATAATTCGATACCAACCATCCAATGCAGTTTCAGCGTGTGGCCACTTTTGCATTGCTTCTAGAATCCGAGCGTGAGTGATCACATGCATAATTATTTATCGCATTTTGCTATATTAAAAAGTATAACCTAAATATCGCATATTGCAATAACACTTAAAGCATGAATTTAGGTAGGCTAAGTATTTGTATGCTTAACTTAAAAAATGAAAACCCCGTTGATCTAAAATCAAACGGGGGTTCAACATCCATCTATACAGCGAAGGTCTAGAGAGTTAATTTAAATCTTTCAAGCAATCACGACACTTTTTGACTTCGAAATCATCGACTGTGTAATCAATTTCAGTCGCACCATGAAGACCAAATAAACAACATATAAATTGGAACATGTGTTTCTCCTGACTGTGAACAGCTCGACCATGGATCGAGCTTAGTTGCTTTAAAGATAATGGCTTACAGCTCCACGATTTATTTACCTTGAAACTATTGAATCACTCACCTGTACTGCGATCGCACAGGCAAGCTATAGCCTCTAAATTTGCACACTCTCTTCATGTTTTGGCGCTTGGTCTTTGGTACCCTGATCCTTGCTCATCATCCGGCACATTTTTTCTTTGCAAGATTTAAAGCAACATCCCACCATGACACCCATACCAAATGCACAGATACATCTCATCATAGCTCTACCCTGTCTTTTCATGAAAAGAGATATATAAATAACATCTATTCATGTTTCACACTTGAACGTATTTTCAGGTTTTATGTTGTATATGAAAACTTATGTGAAGGATAAATATCGGAGAATCATCTATTTTTGACATATTTATGATCTAAAAAAATGGGCCCTGCTTAACTGTCTGGATTAAACAGGGCTTTTTAACTTGCTGATTTTAAATTATTTTATCTGAGTTGTTGTAGTGGTGATAAAGTACCACTTGTCATGCTTCTAATATGTATATGAAATATAGAGGCTTTTTTACTAAATGTTGAATATAGGTTATGTTTTATATTTTATTGGCTATTTTTCATCAACTTAGATGCAATTAAATACAAAAAACTTTGATTCATTCAGTTTTCATTCAATCAAGTGAGTCATAAAAGCAGATATACAACTTATATATATTGGTAGATATTTTACTTATTTTATCAAAGTCCTTTTCATTTTTTATTTTCTCAGCTGTCAATGAGTTTAAAGGCAGGTGCTCTTTCACTCATTTCTCTTTATAATTTTTCCAACGACTGATAACAATATATTGTTGCCATGAAAATATCACTATTCATAATTACCCTATTGGCATTGGCGATCACAGGCTGCCAGAAACAACAGGCAGATGTATCAGCTGAACCTGATCCAGCAGTGAAAGCTCAGTTTGAACAATCAGATGCCCGATTGAGTGCTTATTTAGATAAATTAGATTCTTCTACTATTAGCCTTGAGGAAAGAACACATATTTTATGTGAGGATTATCCTAAAGAATATAAAACTCATTATATGCCGGCCCTAATAAAACTAATGCCACAAGAATATGAGGAGCAGGAATTACTGAAAGATCTGAAAAATGCGCTCGACTTTTATAAAGTAAAATCCAATATTCAATGCTGATTTATTCTGAACAATAAAAAAACCGCCTTAAAGAAGGCGGTTTTTTGTAGAGATTACACAGCTTAGATATGAACGCTGCAGCTTTGACTAATCTTATTGATTACGCAAATTTTGCTGCTGGTTATCTTGTTGTGGCTGTTGCTGTTGTTGCTGATTGCGTTGCTGGTCCTGTTGGCCCTGCTGACGCTGTTGGTTTTGCTGTCCCTGCGGCTGTTGTTGCTGCTGGTTCGGCTGTTGCTGATTTTGATTCTGGTTTTGCTGACGTTGTTGGTCTTGCTGTTGCTGTTGTTGTTGGTTCTGTTGGTCTTGCTGATTTTGCTGTTGATTATTAGCCATGATGTAACTCCTTACTATTTGCTTTAAATCGCCGATGATTAGGTTTCGACTTAATATTTACTCTACCTATTTTTAAAAATTCGCCAAGTTATTACCTGTTACATATTAATTCAATGTAAAAAAAGGTAAGTTAAGTAATTGAAGTCTGGATTTATAAGAAACATAAATTACTTTTAATAATAGAATGAACACATATTGAAAGCTTTCTATCTTTTATAAATTTTATTTTTCAATTAAAGTCATAACTTAATCAAAAAATTGTATATAAACTTAAATTTAAAATAAAATTTAGAAATACATTTTGCTACTTATATAAAATATGATTATATTTATAAAATATTGAATTTTATTGATTATTTAAAATTATAATTTCTTATACATGTTTAACCTAATTTTCTAAAAATTAGATCATTAAATATAAAAACGAAAAAAACCATTTTTAAATAGCAGAATATATTACATAGAATCACAAATAAGGCCTTTTCAGTTGCCAATTTACCTTGACTTTATATTTTTAAAATTATTATTAGATTTTTTTATTAAATCTAATCAAATTTTATTTTAACGACCTTTATCCAATAAATAAGCCTCTTATTTTAAGAGGCTTATTTTTAATAAGTTATTTTTAGATTGCGACCACTTTTACAATAATGGTTTGGCTTTCTTCTTGCTCTTCGGCTAGATATAAACGCTTTAATTCTTTGCTTTTAACTTTAAACTTTAAATTCTGGTAGTGAATGATGCTTGGGATTTGATCAAAATATTGACTATCTGCCTCAATTTCTTCCTGAAATAAAGGAGTACCCAGTTGATAATCTAGACTTTTTAATACGGAATACTTTACTGTGGTTTTCATTCTTACAACCTACTTTCCTTACGCACTTTATTTTTATTTTTACCACTGATTAGAGCAAGTTAAAACCATTAATTTCAAATATTGTCCAAGCATTAAGCAATCAATTCAATAACTGCCAAACTTACGTTTGGAATACTAAAATTACAAAAATATTTTACCTTTCATCATAATAAAGAAATAATCTCACAGTTGATACAAAAGCAAAATGGGACTACATTGGAATAAAGATTACCTTCTAAGACAAAATAGACATTATGATTAAAACATGTTGTGGCCTGCTGGAACAAAGAAACATCAAGATTGCTTTTATTGAAAGTGCAAGTTCTGGCTATTTAACCAGTCAGTTTTCAATTTGCAAAAATGAAGGTGCTGAAATCTTGCTGGGTGGTCTAGTGTGCTACGATCCGTCTGTGAAGATTAATGTCTTGGGAATTTCTCCGAATCTGATTAGTACCCATTCAGCTGAATCCATGCCTGTAACGGTTGCTCTGGCTGAGGCAGGCAAAAAAATGTTTCAGGAAGCTGACTGGATTATTGCTTGTACAGGCTTGCTTAAACCAGGCGGTAGCGCGACCCCAGATAAGCCGGAAGGTACTTTCTTTGCCGCTGTTTATGATGGTCTTCAGACTCACCAGTTCCAGTATTATATTAAAGGTACTCCACAGGAACGTCTCAATAAACTGGCAGCCGTCATCGCACATGACATGATTAATCTACTCAACACCTAAAGCTAAAACTGTTTATATTGAGTGCTGATCAAACTTCATTATTTCTACTGTATTTATAGTTAAATTATTTCTATAAAAGCACGTTTTTTTAATGAGGCCTGATCAGTGATGAAAATAAGAATTGCAGCCCTTTTGCTCGCCCTTGGTATTCCTGTATCCGCTTTCGCCACTGTTGGTGGCCCACAGAATATTGAAGTTTTGGGTTATGAAGTCAAAGACCAGAAACTTTATCTGTTGCGGCATTATCTCGATGGTCGCGGACGCTTGCCTCAACTGTATTATTATAATTTTAAATCTAAAACACCGAATCAGTTAATTCAGGTGAACTCCCTGTATATCAATCCAAAAACCAAGCAGATTGACTACGATCAGGACAGCCGTAAGTTTAACCAGGAAATTGCCAAAATTAAAAAGCGACTAATTCCGCTGGTACCACTGAGAAAGCAAGCCATCCAGCTTAAGCTATTAAAGACCAGCAAAGGTACCGCCCCTGCATGGCATGACCCTAAACAGAAAGTCCCAAAATGGACTTATCAATATCGAGTGCAATCTGGCCAGTATAAAAGTCCTGTTCAACAAGCATTCAGCTATAAAGCAGATTTAAGATTAAACCAGACTTATAAAGTACCGAAACAGAATAAAATACTGGTGACGGTAAAATACTTAGGCCTCCCATTCGAAACCGGTTATCATATTGAAGATCCAGCATTATTAAGTCGTTAAACCAACGTCAATAAATAATCAGAAAAAAAATAAGGTCTCGTGGAGACCTTATTTTTTATATTTAGAATATCTCTGGCTTACGCAGCAGAAGTGCGTTCAGCAATTGGAACCACTTTACGTAATTCTGGACCGGTATAATCCGCGCTCGGACGGATAATCCGGTTATCTGCACGTTGTTCCATCACATGCGCCGCCCAACCTGTGACGCGTGACATCACAAAGATTGGCGTAAACAGTTTGGTTGGAATACCCATAAAGTGATAAGCAGAAGCATGGAAAAAGTCTGCGTTACAGAACAGTTTTTTCTCGCGCCACATCACTTCTTCACAACGTACTGATACTGGATAGAGCACAGTATCACCCACATCTTTTGCCAGTTTTTCAGACCACTGCTTGATAATGCCATTACGCGGATCATTGTCTTTATAGATCGCATGACCAAAGCCCATGATTTTTTCTTTACGCTCCAGCATGCCCAGCATTTCGCGCTCGGCTTCTTCTGGAGATTTCCAGTTTTCAATCATGTCCATTGCCGCTTCGTTGGCACCGCCGTGTAATGGACCCCGTAGTGAACCAATTGCGCCGGTAATACATGAATGCAGGTCAGACAAAGTTGATGCACAAACACGCGCTGTGAAGGTTGAAGCATTAAATTCATGCTCTGCATACAGAATCAGGGATACATTCATCACCTGTTCATGCAGCTGATTTGGCTTCTTGCCATGTAGCAAATGAAGGAACTGAGCACCGATTGAATCATCATCGGTATTTTCATCAATGCGTACGCCGTCATGGCTATAGCGATACCAATAGCAGATAATTGCTGGTAGCGTCGCCAGAATACGGTCTGCAACATCCTGTTGCTGATCAAAAGACTGTTCAGTTTCAAGGTTGCCCAGCATCGATACGCCAGTACGCATCACATCCATTGGATGTGAGTCCGCTGGAATGCGCTCAAGTACTTCTTTCAATGCTTGTGGCAGTACACGCAAAGATTTCAGTTTTGCTTTATAGGCTGCCAACTGTTCTGAAGTTGGTAATTCACCAAAGAAAATCAGGTAAGCGACTTCTTCAAACTGACAGTTTTCTGCCAGATCCTGTACGTCATAGCCGCGATAGGTCAGGCCTGCACCACTTTTGCCTACTGTTGAAAGTGCAGTTTTGCCTGCGACTTGTCCGCGCAATCCTGCGCCAGTGAGTACTTTTCCTTCAGCCATTGTTTTAATTCTCCTGCTTGAACAGTTTATCTAATGTGTTTTCGAAGCTGTGATAATCTAAAAATTCGTATAATTCTTTACGCGGTTGCATTTTATCCAGAACATGCACCTGTGTACCATTTTCACGCACTGAGCGCATCACTTCCAGTGCCGCTTTTTGCATCGCACGGGTGGCTGATAGCGGGTAAAGTACCATGCGAATACCCTGCTCAGCCAGTTCTTCAGTGGTGTAATATGGGGTATCACCAAATTCGGTAATATTGGCCAATACTGGGACACCAACTGCATCACATACGGTGCGATACATCGTAATATCCGTCATTGCCTCAGCAAAAATGGCATCTGCACCTGCTTCGACACAGGCACAAGCACGGTCAATCACTGCCTGCAGACCTTCTTTCTGTAATGCATCGGTACGTGCCATCACCACAAAGTTTGAATCGGTTTTAGCATCGACTGCCGCCTTGATCCGGTCAACCATTTCCTGTTGGGTCACAATTTCCTTATTCGGACGATGACCACAACGCTTTTGCGCAACCTGGTCTTCGATATGCACAGCTGCAGCGCCAGCAGCAATCATCTGCTTGATGCTACGTGCGATGTTAAATGCACCGCCCCAGCCTGTATCAATATCAACCAGTAAGGGTGTATCTACACGTTCAGTAATGCGGCGTACATCTTCCAGAACATTATCCAGACTGGTCATGCCCAGATCAGGCAAACCGTAAGAATAATTCGCGACACCCGCACCTGATAAATAAATGGCTTTATAACCGACTTGTTTGGCCATCATGGCAGCATAGGCATTTACCGTGCCCATAATTTGCAATGGTTTCTCGACTTCAAGCGCTTGTCTAAATCTTAAACCTGCAGACATTTGTTCTGTCATCTTCCTTTTCCACAGTCTTGGCTATAATTATTGAAATTCGAGTATACTCATTTGGCTTGCTCATTCCATAACCCGATAGAACAAATACTCTAAAACTTTAGTCAAATTTTTAAGTTTTGCTTTAGCTAATGGGGCAAATACTGCACTTTTTCGGTGCGATTATGAAATATGCGCATATATTTGCTATGATGCGATTTCAATCATTATTGACTTGTAGATGTATTATCTCCTATGCAAGACCTCGCCCTAGAACCGCTCGCCAAAGATCTGCCGCAGACCAAACGTGGTCATGAGCGCTGTATTGCACTGCTGATCAGTGCAACCGAGCTGTTTCTGGAACGCGGTTATGATGCTGTCTCTCTGGATGATATCGTCCAGCATGCAGGCGGTTCCAAGGCTTCTATTTACAAGTACTTTGGCAACAAAGAAGGCTTGTTTAAGGCCATTTGCGATTATCGTCGTATCAAGTTTTTTGAAGATATCAGTATTCCGATCGAGCTGATGGCTCTGGATTTTCGTAGTTATCTGGTACATACGCTGCTTAATTTTTATCATCAGATCATGCAACCGGAAAATTCAGCCTTTATGCGTCTGGTGCTGGAACAGAGTCAGCGTAATCCGGAACTCGCGCAGCATATTCATGAACGAGGCCCAGTACATGTACAAAGTGCGATTGCCACGGCTTTAGAACAAGCAGATGCGCAAGGTTTATTGCATTGCGAGAATCCGCAATATTCGGCCCAGTTATATTTTGGCATCTTGCGTAATCTGGAATGGCGGATTCTGATGGGAATTCCGGTACAGGAAGATGATCAGGAAATCGACAAATACATCAGTTATTGTGTGGATCGATTTTTAGACGGTCATCAAAAAGTCTAGTTTTTTTTGCATTTTTCATTGCTTATAGTATATTAGCCGATTCCGTATTTTTTCTTAAACTAACCAACAACTGATTGTTGATCGAGTTTTTCGGCAATTATTGTGGAGTAACGAATGGCTCTCCGTCACTTTCTCACCTTACGCGATTTATCAACTTTAGAACTTAACCAGATTTTGCAACGCGCAATTGAGCTTAAGCGCAAACAGCATAACAATGAAGTGTTCCAACCATTTGTTGGTAAAGTGATGGGCATGATTTTTGAAAAATCGAGTACCCGTACGCGTGTTTCGTTTGAAGCTGGCATGAGCCAATTTGGTGGTAGCGCAATTTTCCTGTCTTCACGCGATACCCAACTGGGTCGCGGTGAGCCAATTGAAGATTCTGCACGTGTGATTTCCAGCATGCTGGATATTGTGATGATCCGCACTTTCGGTCACGATATCGTAGAACGTTTTGCTTCTTATTCAAAAGTTCCAGTGATCAACGCTTTGACTGATGATCATCACCCTTGCCAGTTACTTGCTGACATGCAGACTTATCTGGAACATCGCGGTTCGATCGAAGGTAAAACTGTTGCCTGGATCGGCGATGGCAATAATATGTGTAACTCTTATATCGAAGCAGCGCACATGTGGGGCTTCAAGCTAAAAGTTGCAGCACCGAAAGGCTATGAGCCTCAAGAACAGTTCCTGTCTGAATTCGCACACTGTGTAGAACTGGTCGATACTGCTGAAGATGCAGCAGTCAATGCTGACCTGATTGTCACTGACGTTTGGGCAAGTATGGGCCAGGAAGAAGAACAGAAAATCCGTGAAAAAGCTTTTGCAGATTATCAGGTGAATGAACGCCTAATGGATCTTGCACACCCAGACTGCCTGTTCATGCATTGCTTACCTGCGCATCGTGGTGAAGAAATTTCTGAAAACATGCTGGACCACAAAAATGCTGTGGTTTGGGATGAAGCAGAAAACCGCCTTCATGCACAAAAAGCACTGGTTGAATTCCTGTTGAATGAAAACCTGAAAAAAGACTGATTCCTTCAAAAAATCTTCACAAATTAAGCACCAATCTCTGGTGCTTTTTTTGTTTCAGCTCTTATAATCAGAATTGAAATGACATAAAAAGTGATGCGATACAATGCAAAAAAAATATTGGACTTTGGCACTCCTGGCAGGTTTTAGTAGTGCTGCTTTACCGGTGTATGCTTCTGAATTCGACCAGTATCTCCAAGGAAAAGGCATTCTGGACAGCAAGTTTAAAATTGAGAAAAAAGCTGAGCTGAACGAGCTGCTTACCGTGCTAAGTGCGGAAGATTCCAAGACTTTACCGCTACAGATCGATCAGAATACAATCATAGAGCAGTTACAACTTACAGCCAATAAAACCACGCTTAAAGGCATGATCACGACACCCGACTTTAGCCAGTTTGAGAAAGACTTAGGCCGTAAAGAAGTTCTTAAAGTGATTCGTAATAATCTTCTAAATAACTGTCAGATCTTTTTTGAACATCGCTATCAGATCGTCAATCCTTATAAAATCGAACTTAGTCTCAGCTCCCAAACACACACTTATAATGTTGACCTCTCCCAGAAAGACTGTAATGTAAAATAATCTTGTCTAGAATCAATAAAGGCAGCTTTAGCTGCCTTTTATATTTTGATAAATATAAACAGACGGTCAACGGATCAAACCTTGCGGCTGTAAAATAATAATTAATGCACCTAGAATGACCACGATTCCCCCAAGCAGGTCCCAACGTGAAAGGCTGACCTGATCAACGAATCTCAGCCACATCAATGCTGAGAAAATATAGATGCCCCCATAGGCAGCATAAATACGTCCAGAAGCCGCCGGATGCAAAGTCAAAAGCCAGACGAACGCAGCTAAGGCTAATGCCGTCGGAACCCATAACCACTTGCTCTTCGCCTGATTTAGAATCAGGTAGGGAAAATAACAGCCCAAGATTTCCATCAATGCCGTTAATAAAAACAGAAAAAACGTGGTTAAAAGCTTGCTAATCTGGATATCCATATATTTCGCTAAATCAGAAACTCTTTAAACCAAGAGCACATAAATTAAGGGCAAATAAAACAACAAAACCCGTGCGAACACGGGTCTGATGATGATCTATTCAATGATTAAGCTGGTTCAGCAGTCTGATCTTCGAAGACTTCAAGTTTCAGACCGACAGACTTACCATTTTCTTTCTTCACAGAAACTGAAACGTTACCACCATTTTCAGCCAGTTCACCAAACAGGATCATTTCAGCCAGTGGTTTTTTCAGATGTTCCTGAATCAGACGCTGCATTGGTCGAGCACCCATCAAGCGATCATAGCCATTTTCAGCCATCCACTCACGTGCGCTTTGATCCACCTCCAGCACCACTTTCTTCTCATCCAGTTGTGCCTGAAGTTCAGTCAGGAATTTATCCACGACATTTTCAATAATGGTATTCGGCAATGCCTTGAATTGAATCACGCCGTCCAGACGGTTACGGAATTCTGGCGAGAACGCTTTCTTCATCGCTTCCTGGTTGTCATTACTGTTATCCTGTTCCATGAAACCAATGCTGACACGGGAAATACTTTCCGCACCAATATTAGTCGTTAGAACCAGCACCACATTACGGAAATCGGATTTGCGACCATTATTATCCGTTAATGAACCATGATCCATGATTTGTAATAACAGATTAAATACATCCGGATGCGCTTTTTCGATCTCATCTAGAAGTAATACACAATGCGGATTTTTGTGAATCGCATCGGTCAGTAAACCGCCTTGGTCAAAACCGACATAACCTGGAGGCGCACCGATCAGACGAGAGACTGCGTGACGTTCCATGTATTCGGACATGTCAAAACGTACCAGCTCTACACCCAGAATTTTCGCCAATTGCTTGGTGACTTCAGTTTTACCTACACCCGTTGGACCTGCGAATACAAAGCTACCCACTGGCTTATCAGGCGATTTCAGACCCGCACGTGACAGTTTGATCGCAGAAGCCAAAGCTTCAATTGCTTCATCCTGGCCGAAGACTACACGTTTCAGATCACGCTCAAGGTTCTCCAGTACAGACTTGTCATCTTTAGAAACCGTTTTCGGTGGAATACGAGCAATCTTGGACACAATGTCTTCGATATTTTCAACCGTAATCAGGCTGTCGTCTTGCTCAGCTTTCAAACGGCGTTGTGCACCGGCTTCATCAATCACGTCAATCGCTTTATCTGGCAAGAAACGGTCATTAATAAATTTCGCTGACAGCTCAACCGCAGAAACCAGTGCCTGATCGTCATACTGTACATGGTGGAAATCTTCAAATTTAGATTTCAGGCCACGCAAGATATCAATTGTTTCTGTAATCGAAGGCTCATTCACATCTATTTTTTGGAACCGACGTGACAAGGCATGATCTTTTTCAAAGACCTGACGGTATTCCTGGAATGTGGTTGAACCGATGCAACGCAATGAACCATTTGCCAATGCAGGCTTGATTAGATTCGATGCATCCATGGTGCTGCCCATGCTTGAACCTGCACCGATGATCATATGAATTTCATCAATGAACAGTACTGCATCCGGTTTTTTCTTCAAGGCATTTAATAGTTGTTTTAAACGCTTTTCGAAATCACCACGGTATTTAGTTCCCGCCACCAGTGCGCCGATGTCTAGGCTATAGATTTCAGCATTTTCCAGTGGCTTAGGTGCCTTGCCATTGACAATTAACCAAGCTAGGCCTTCAGCAATTGAAGTTTTACCTACACCTGGATCACCGACAAGTAAGGGATTATTTTTACGACGGCGGCAAAGAATTTGTGCTGCACGCTCAATTTCTTTTTCACGGCCAATCAATGGATCTGTCTTGCCGCGTTGAGCTTCCTGATTCAGGTTTGTCGTATATAACTCTAGCGGACCAGAATTATTGGAAGAAGCCGATTCACCGTCCAGTTCTTCAATTTCTTCTTCAGACTGTACTTCGTCTTTACGTGTACCATGAGAAAGGTACTGGGTTAAAGTCAGACGGTTAATCTGATGACGTTTAAGCAGATAAACCGCAAAAGAATCACGCTCAGAATACATCGCAACCAGAATATCGGCGCCTTCTACAGTACGATCACCGCCACTGGATTGAACATGGAAAATTGCACGTTGCAAAATCCGGTCAAAACTTTCTGTAGGATGAGGTGCCTGATCACTATTTTCACCGAGTTTAGGGGTATGTTGTTCTACGTACTCTTCTAATTCTTTACGCAAAACGATAATATCTGCACCACATGCTTTTAAGGCATTCACGGCAGAATCATTGTCGAGTAAAGCTAATAATAAATGTTCTACGGTCAGGAACTCATGTCTCTTTTGACGAGCCATGCTGACAGCCAAACGTAGTGATACTTCTAATTGACGACTGAGCATGCAACCCCCTTAATCTTTCGGCTCAATCTGGCAAAGTAAAGGATGACCTTGAGATCGAGCGTAATTATTGACTTGGTTCGCTTTGGTTTCCGCAATGTCTCGAGGATAGACCCCAGCTACACCTTTTCCTTCATAATGTACAGTTAGCATTACTTGTGTAGCTTGGTCAAGATTCATTGCAAAGTATTGTTGTAAAATTTCAATTACAAACTCCATGGGAGTGTAGTCGTCATTCAATAATACCACTGCATACATCGGTGGACGCTTCAGTTCAGGAGGTGCAGTCTGGACTGCAAGGTCAGCGTCATCATCGTGAAAAGGCTCGTCTGTTAAACGCGGGCTAATATGCCAATCAACCATGCCGGACTCGTAAAAAGAATTTTTGATCTCACTTAAACATTTTGGACGTTTATTGCTTGGCATACGATTTCTATTTCACACTTAATTTGCATTTGCTTCAGTTTTTGGAATCTCTGACAGGACTGTTGACTGGCTTTCAACAGCTTTCCCCTGATCCCAGCTAAAACGGCGAATCACAGGCTTAGTCCCTGAGAGGCGCACTTCAATAAATTCTGGTTTAAAACCTTTAGGCATGGTCCAGCGACCAGTCAAACGTTCGTAATTGTCAAAATTAAAGTTTTTATCTTCAAGCGGCACGACCAGAATTTCAGTACCCTTAATCAAGCGCAGTTCCACTGTACCAGAAGCACGATTTTTGCCCGGGCTGACCTGAACCAGATCAATCTGGTATTCGAAGGCATTATCAGGCAATGCCTTAATCCCCAGATGTTGAACTGTCAATGCTAAACCACCGCGTTGACGCAAGATCTCGCGGTAGATCGTACCAACGCTTTCAGCCTGCTCCTGGGCATCACGCGCCTTATTTGCAGCCAGATAAAGATCATTGGCATTACTAACGGCCAAATCACGTTCCTGAACCGCTGTATTCAGAGATTTATTCAGTGTTTCCAGACTAGTTTTCTGTTTTTGTACCACTTCAACCAGTTGTTCCGCATCCGCCTCAAAACCTACCGCAGTCAAACCTTGCCGATGCCCGACCGTATAGCCCAGCAAGCCACTACCCAGAATCAACACAGCAGCACCGATTACCAAAGGTGTATTGCCTTTCATCAATGGTTTCTTTGTAGAGGGTTCCTGGATCGTCATGTTTGACTCATTATTCGGCATTTTGATCTCTGTATACTTTGTTCAAGACAAACATTTAAATCCAAATCTAAATGTGTGTGAAGTTCTAATACGTTTTTTATGGTAATAAACCAATATTATTCAAGCCTGCATTTTCTGCAAAGCCAAACATCAGGTTCATGTTCTGTACTGCCTGACCAGCTGCACCTTTGACCAGATTGTCCTGAGCCACCAGAATCACCAGTTTGGCTGGTTGTGGTTTGTATAGTGCAATACGCAACTGGTTAGCACCACGCACCGAACGGGTTTCTGGTGAACTGCCTGCTGGCATTACATCAACAAACTGTTCATTGGCATAGAACTGCTCGTACAGTGACTGCAAGTCAGCTGCCTGACCTGCTTCAGTCAAATCGATATAAATCGTTGATAACATCCCACGAATCATCGGCACCAGATGTGGCACAAACAGGATATGGTCAAACACGCCTTTTTGACCTGAAATGTTTTCTAATGCTTCTACGATTTCAGGATGGTGACGGTGACCTGCAACGCCATAAGCCTTAAAGTTATCAGCATTTTCAGAATAGATCATGCCCAGGCTGGCTTTACGGCCCGCACCTGATACCCCAGATTTTGCATCGATAATAATGCTTTCTGGTTTTACCAAAGCTTCTGCCGCCTTTAAAACTGGTGCCAAACCAAGCTGAACCGTCGTTGGATAACAGCCCGGATTACCAATCACACTTGCCTGTTTGATCTTGTCACGGTTAAGCTCAGATAGACCATAAACAGAATCTCTTAACACTTCTGGGCAAGCATGTTCCATGCCATACCATTTTTCGAACTGTGCCAAAGTTTGCAAACGGAAATCCGCTGCAAGGTCAATTACCTTGGTATTGGCTGCGACAAGTTCTTCAGCATGTTTCATGGCAACCCCATGTGGTGTCGCGAAAAATACCACATCACATGCTTTTAAAAGATCAAGGCTGAGGTCAGAAAACTGAAGATCCGTATGTCCACGCAGACTCGGGAACATATCGTCAACGCGACGGCCTGCTTCAGTACGTGATGTCAGTGCTTTAACCTCTACATTCGGATGTCGCAGTAATAGACGTAAAAGTTCAACGCCTGTATAACCTGTACCACCCACAATACCCACTGAAATCACGATGATTACCTCAAACTAGATGTTTCCTTTATGGGCTGTAGTATGACAGGAACTTGAGGTTTTCTAAACTGTTTCACTAGGGATTGATGGTTTTTTATTTACCCTTTTATTTTGAGTGTTTTTAAAAAATTTGAGAGGATGATACCTATTGCTTAGGCTATTTGGAAGTAAATAAATACTATCCTCGTTCCTTTAAAGATATTCTTAAGCTGCCCACCAATATGGCATCACAGTATTTTTCAGAATTTTACGGTGAATTAAATAATTTGGATCATGCTTGGCCACTTCCGCCCAAAAACGAGGACTATGGTCAAAATGCCGGGTATGGGCCAGTTCATGCACACATAAATAACGCACGATTTTTTCAGAAAATAAAATGATGCCGCTATTTAGCATAATGTCATGTTTGGCCGAACAACTGCCCCATCGTGTTTTCGGCTGGCGAACATTACAAATGTTAAATGATAATCTTGTTTCTTGACTTACTTTGTTCAGATAAACAGACAGCTGCTCTTTGGCATAAGAAATAATAAAAGCTTTTAAATATCCTTCAGGATTTCGATCACTAATCGACAACTGTAATATTTCAGCATCAAAAAGGAAGTTCTGCTTCTGACTTTGATACACGATCTGGATTGGCTGAGCCTGATTGAAAAGCTGCAATTCTGCTGGTAAGGATCTATCAATACTTTGATTTTTTTCCTGCTGCAATTTCCAGGTTTTGAGTAGCCAGCTTTCCGCTTGGTCAATAAAATTCTGAATCTGTTTTTTGCTACAAAATACAGGTGCGGTTAAACGGATTTGATCACCCTCTACACGCAGTCTGAGACGTGTTGAGCGAACATTTCGGGTGATTTGGATTTCGGGCAGGTCGTTTAGGGTCATTTTTTATATTTAATCGTTATTTTACTAATCCCCCTCGATCCCCCTTTAATAAAGGGGGAAGTTCAAACTTATAGAAGTTTTGAGGAGCTTTATCAAATTAAAGACTTTTCCCTCCTTTGAAAAAGGAGGGTCAGGGAGGATTTCTTAAATCGCTGTACGCTCTTCAATACCATTATTGGTCGCAACAATCGCAATATCAGCTTTATTGATCGCGAAAATACCGTTACATACGACGCCTGGAATGTCATTAATCGTTTTTTCCAGCTCAAGCGCATTCAGAATATTCAGGTTATGCACATCCAAAATAACATTTCCATTATCAGTCACTACACCTTCACGGTAAGCAGGATCACCACCTAACGCCACCAACTTACGTGCGACTGCTGAACGTGCCATTGGAATCACTTCAACAGGTAATGGGAAATCACGACCCAACTGCTCTACCCATTTCGAATCATCGACGATACATACGAATTTTTTCGCAATCGACGCCACGATTTTTTCACGTGTCAGTGCAGCACCACCACCTTTGATCATGTGCATATGACGGTCAATTTCATCAGCACCATCGACATAGGCATCTAAACCGCCCACGCTATTCATATCAACCACTTCAATGCCTAATTTTTTCAGACGCTGTGCAGTCGCTTCAGAACTTGCAACAGCAGCTTCCAATTGCAGTTCTGGTAAAAGGTCAATTAAAAAGTTAACGGTACTACCTGTACCTACGCCTAAAATGCCCCCTTTTGGTAAGTGTTTTAAAGCCGCTTTGGCTGCAGCTTGTTTTTTCTCATCTTGGGTTGCATATAGACTCATGACATCACTCAACTAATTTGGACTTTTGCAGTAATTTTAAACCGCAAAGCCGTGTGGTTTGTTACAATAGAGTCTTATTTTAAACTGTTAGATGGAAAATTAACATGCTGTCTCGTTTGGTTCGACAAATTTTACAAGCAACGGTCTACGATGTTGCAATCGAAACCCCACTCGAAGCAGCGCCACGAATTAGCGAACGCTTAAATAATAACATTCGCTTTAAACGTGAAGATTTACAACCGGTCTTTTCATTTAAACTACGCGGTGCCTATAACCGTATTAGTCAATTACCGAAATCACAACTCGAACGTGGCGTTATCACAGCTTCAGCAGGCAACCATGCACAAGGCGTGGCACTGTCAGGGAAAAAGCTGGGTATTCGCGCGATTATTGTGATGCCAAAGACCACGCCCGACATTAAAGTCCAAGCAGTAAAACGTTTAGGGGGTGAAGTAGTATTACATGGTGATTCATTTGACGTTGCCAACAAATATGCCATTCAGCGTGCCCAAGAAGATGGCATGACTTTCATTCCGCCTTATGACGACGAACTGGTGATGGCAGGTCAAGGTACGATTGCCAATGAAATCCTGCGTCAATGGCGCGATGTAGAATATGTCTTCGTTGCTGTTGGTGGTGGTGGCCTGATTGCCGGTGTTGCAGCGTACTTGGGAGATGTTGCTCCGCATGTCAAAGTTATTCCTGTGGAATATGATGAATCCGCGTGCTTAAAAGCGGCCTTAGAAGCCAATGAACGTGTGATTCTTCCATCTGTCGGTTTATTTGCCGATGGTACTGCGGTGGCACAAATTGGTGAAAAACCATTTGATGTGATCCGTCTGCAAAAATCAGATAATTCTGGCCCAATTGTTGAACCTGATGTGGTACTGGTCAATACCGATGAAGTCTGTGCAGCAATTAAAGATACTTATGATGAATGCCGTAGCATCGTAGAACCATCTGGTGCAATGGCATTGGCTGGTATCAAAAAATATGTAGCAGAACACGGCATTGAAGGCAAAAACATCGTATCGATTGTTTGCGGTGCGAACATGAACTTCGACCGTCTGCGCTATATTGCCGAACGTACAGAACTCGGCGAACGCAAAGAAGCTATCTTTGCCGTAACTATTCCAGAAGAAAAAGGTTCATTCCTGAAATTCTGCCGTGCACTACAAGGCCGTAATATCACAGAGTTTAACTACCGTTCAAGTGATGCTTCTGCAGCTCAGGTCTTTGTCGGTATCAGCCTGAAAAATGGTGAAAAAGAACGTCAGGAAATCTATGAAAACCTGAAATTCGACTACGATGTTGATGATCTGTCTGATGACGAAGTCGCAAAACTACATATCCGTTACCTGATTGGCGGTCATGCCGATATTGAAAATGAACGCCTGTTCCGCGTGGAATTCCCGGAACGTCCAGGTGCCCTGCTAATGTTCCTAGAACGTCTTGGCCCAACGCATAACATCACCCTGTTCCATTACCGTAACCACGGTGCTGCAGAAGGTCGCGTACTGGTCGGCCTGGAAGCAGAAGATGCCCAGCAAAATCCAGATGGTTTGATTGAGACATTGGAAAGCATTACTTATCCATATGAAGAAATCACCAACAACCTAGGTTATCAGCGTTTCTTGAAATAATCAGTTTGATATAAACCGCCTTTCGAGGCGGTTTTTTTATGTCCAGCTAAAAAAATGTATGAAGTATTTATGTAAGGCCAGATAGCTGAAAACTATAAAAATCTTTAAGATACGTACTTAGACATGAACTGATTTGAAATAAAAAAGATTTAAGGAAATATGCATGGCATTATTTGCAGTCATTGGGCTGGGCAGCTTCGGTGCAACAGTGGCGACTCAACTGATCAGCCTGAAACATGATGTGATTGGAATCGATCTCGACAAAAAATATGTGGAAAATATTTCCGATCAGCTTACCCATGCGGTGATTGCCGATGCAACCGATGAGCATGTCCTGGATGAACTGGATATCCAGCGCTGTGAAGCAGTCGTAGTCGCGATTGGTGAAGATATTGAAGCCAGCATTCTGTGTGTACTGCATCTAAAAAATATGGGTGTAAAGAAAATCTGGGCCAAAGCCAAATCTAAAGCCCACCATATGATTTTGACTCATCTGAACGTCGAAAAAATTATTCACCCTGAAGAAGATATGGGCGTCCGTGTGGCACAATCACTCAGCTACCCGATGGTTAGCCGTTATATGTCACTTGAAGATGATCATTATATTGTCAAAATCGAGATTCATGCCGATCATCATGATACTCCTTTACACCAGTTAATGAGTCAGGTTCCCGAAATTAAAGTTCTTTTGCATAAACGTGGCACTGAAATACAACATATCGTAGATCTTGAACTATTACTTAAGGAAGGTGACATTCTGGTGGTCGAAGGATTGCTGGACCCTCTACGCCGTTTGTCCAAGCATTTTAAGGCCATATGAAAAGCTCAAATTTAAACCAGAACAGGATTGTCAATCTCAGTCCACCGAGTCTGCTGGCCTTAGGTTTTCTCGGGCTGATTTTTATTGGTTCTTTATTACTGATGCTGCCCTTTGCCCATCAAACTGAAATTAGCTGGTTAGAGGCGATTTTTACAGCTACTTCTGCAGTGACGATTACCGGGCTATCTGTGGTCAATGTTGGTGAAGCTTATACACCCTTTGGGCAGGTCGTGATTATGTTCCTGCTGCAATGTGGTGGCCTCGGCTTTATGACCTTTGCCATACTCGCCTTCATGAGCCTGTCACCTAAACTTGGTTTAAGACAGCAAGTGATGGCACAGGAATCTATTGGCCAGACCAGTTTGAAGAAAGTCAGTTTTACCATTAAAGCGGTATTCCTATATTCCCTGTTTTTTGAAGCAATTGGCACCCTGATTTTAACCTTGGCGTGGCTGGAAGATTATCCTTTTGGTGAAGCGCTGTTTTATGCGGCTTTCTATAGTGTTTCTGCGTTTAATAATGGCGGGTTTTCTCTTTTCCCGAATAGCTTGATGAGCTTTTCCGGCCAGTATTTCGTGACCTTCACGATCAGCATGCTATATATCATTGGCGGGATCGGATTTCTGGTTCTGATGGATGTAAAACAGAATAAAAGCTGGCGCAAGCTCAGTCCGAATAGCAAGCTGATTCTAACGACGATTATGGGCCTGAACCTGAGTGCTTTTATTGTGCTCTGGTTACTCGAAGCGTCTAATCCACAGACTTTAGCGCTGATGAGCGTGGGTGATCAGGCACTCAATGCCTGGTTCCATGCCACTGTTCCCCGCTCTTCGGGTTTTTATAGTCTGCCCATGGACCAGATGAGCGATGCCTCAAGTCTAGTCACCATTTTTTTAATGTTTATTGGTGGCGGTTCCTTAAGTACGGCGGGTGGAATTAAAGTTGGCACGTTTATTATTGTGGTCATTAGCGTAATCAGTTTTTTACGCCGTGAAGATGAAATTCGCTTGTTCAACCATTCTATTTCTGAGAAAACTACTTTTAAAGCCTTAGCGGTTGTGTGTATTACTGCAGGTCTGGTCATGACCGGTTTTATGAGTTTACTCATTCTAGAACCCGATCATGATTTTTTAGATTTGCTGTTTGAAGCAGTTTCTGCCGCCTGTACAGTTGGATTAACACGTGGTGTCACTGGAGAATTACAACCAGCGAGTTTAATCATTCTGATGCTGATGATGTATGCGGGTCGTCTAGGACCTTTGACCCTTGCCTATTTAATTGCAACACCGAAGAAAAGCCGTCTTAAACATCCGCCTTCAGAAATTCAGATTGGTTAAGATTTAAATGAATAGGTATAAGCAAAAAAACCACGCCTAAGCGTGGTTTTTTACATGAAACAGATTAGTACCAATTCATTAAGGATACACCCAAGCCCACATAGGTCGCACGGTGATTATAATCAATCAGACTTTCACCATAACCATCAAAGAGCTGGAATTGGCCGCGTAGACGCCCACTGATCGGAAATGACCAGTCAAACTGTACCGCACCACGGTTATCATCTCCACCTTTTAGCGTATGACGCAACATCAGGGAAAAATCGTGGGCATTATGACGATAAAATGCAGTTAAATCCCCACGCCCGATATAGTTTTTAATCTCGGGATTATTGTCATCAGCCCGGTCTTCTTCAATACGATACCAAGGGCGCAGCATCATGGCGAAGTTGTCTTTTTCAAAACCGAGATTCAGCATTACCCGGTTCCAGCTACGAGATAATGGATCCGAACGGCCATTAGACTGGTGATTAAGCGTCAATCCCAGCATACGCCAGTTCAAACCAAACAGATCATAATTGGTGCGGAAGATCAGGCTTGCTTCAGGCTCATAATTGGTTTCACGAAATGGTCTGGACTCTTCCGAGTTATATACCTGCCAGCGTGAAGACTGGGTATAACCCAGCCAGAGATCCCCGTTATCACCCAGAATATTTTCAACCGCCTTGGTTTTTAAAGATAACTGGAATTTCCCCTCAATCGAGGTCAAATTCTGGTCTTCTTCAACCGTGTTATTTGGGTTTTCACTTTGCGGAAACTCGTTTTTCTTGGAAGTCCAGAATCCTGGCATCAGATAAATCGGCTGATAGGAACGGATATTCCAGGTACCCAGTTTACTTTCCGGCGACAATTCCCAACGGCTATCCAGCAAGGATAAAGTCGGAGTCAGCTTTGATCCTTCTGAAGCATAGATATTGGAAACGGTTTGTTCAATTTTTGCTTTGAGGTTATCAGGTTCGGGCGCAATTTCTATGGCTGCACGCCGTTCAGAAACAATATCTGGCTTACTATCGGCCGGTATTTTAAATACCGCATCATAACAGGCCAAGCGTTCTGAATTGGTTTCAACCGCAGAGCAAGCCTCCGCCGTTGCCGGCATCGGACTACTCGCTACAGTTTTATCTTCCGCATTAACTTGCGTCCCAACTGCACAGCCAAGCAAAACGCCCAGCTGCAAAGTTGAGCGCTTAATAGAATTAAGCGCCATCCTCTATCCTCATTGTTTTTATTTATTGAACTTGCTGAATTGTAAAGCCGAGTTGTTCTAAAGTTTCTCGTTTGGTAAATGGCGCAACCACCGCTTTTGAAGCTTGCTGTTCAACCAGATAAGTCTGTGCGACACGTTTCAAATCATCTAAAGTGACATGCAACAAACGTTCCCGAAGCTGTTTACGGAATGCTGGCGTACGTTGATGCAGGTAGGCATAACAGGCAGTAATCGCTTCACCTGCTGGTGACCCCGGTTTGTCCATACTGGCAATTAAACCCAAGATGGCTTCTTCCAGCTGATACGGTTGTTGAGGTGCGTTAAGCAACCATTGGATACTTGCATCAAAGTCCTGGAAAGTCTCTGCTAAGCGTGGATCGCGATAACTATAGAAGCGGAAAGAACATGCATTTCCGTCATAGCTTGCGCCACCACCATAAGCACCGCCTTTTTCACGGATTGCGCTATGCAGATAACCATTACGCAAGTAGCCTGCCAATACCATCAAGGCAGCAGCATCAGGATGTGAAACTTCTACCGCAGGATAAGCTGCTGCACAGAACTGCACATTAGTCTGAATCAACCAGGCTTCATCATTGCTATGATTAACTTTTTCAACCTGAGTCAATTCTGCAGGTGCAGTATTCACTTCCAGTTTGTCCCACACGTTTTGAATTTCTTCAATCAGACGCTCAGACTGCTGTTCTTCACACACCAACAGGAATTGTTTTGGCGCTTGTAGCAAGACTGCATGAATGCGTTTTAATTCCTCAATCATGGCGTCATAAGCTGCTGGATCTTTTTCAGCGTGATTGACCAAGTTAATCAGCCAGTTCAAGGCACCCAGACCGGTATTATGATAATCACGCAAGGCTAGAGCACTATGCTGACGTGATGCTACTTGCATCGCATAGCTATGACCAGAACCGGAAATACGCGACTGCCAGCGAGTTTTACGCTGTTGTAATAACTCAATAATACGGCCTTTTTCATCAAAGCGTAGCTGCTCGAAACCGATTTTTAACAGACGGATCGCATCCAGATGGCTAGCCAAAGATTTAGTCGTTAAAGTTAGCCACGCACTGATCTTGTTTTTGTCATCCACTTTAGAACGCAATGAAGCGCCCATGCCCAGACCACCACTGACTGCTGTTTGCAGTTGCTGGAATTGCAGGTAATCATATTCACCCGCACCAACTTCACCCATTAAAATAGACAACAGGTTGAAATACGGTGATTGCACCACTTCATCTGGAATTTTCACCAACACCTGTTGGTAATAAATCCCATTGGTACCTGCATGATAAAGATTCAACGGCGTATCTACGCGGTTACAGATAATCTCACGCAACTGGCCTTGAACAATCTGCAATTCCGCAGGCACATCTTCCAGACCCACCTTAGGTAACAGATTCAAATCATCTGGAGTATCTTGGCGGATATTTAACGCTTCAGTTTGAGCATTGATCTCTGCTTTTTGCTCTTCAGTTAAAGCTTTACCAATTTCAGCCAGACGTGCTTTTTCTTCTTCCGCTTCTTTGGTAGATTTGCTTGCATCCGGAACCAGAGTCAGTTGAACACGGTGCGGGTTATCTAAAAGATGATCTTTAATCAGATTCGACAGCCACATTGGATCTTGCAACTCTTCTTTTACTGAAGCAATTGCAGAGTCCACATCCCAGACTTCAACTGGATCACGATGGTGAATTGCACTGCTTAAGCCGCTTAAAATCAGGCTTAGACCATACGGTGTACCATCACCATTGATTTCACGCTGATGCAATTCGATCTGATGTAGGATCGCATCTACTGCCTGTTGATCAACAGGTTTAGAGGCAACTTCTTCCAGAACTTTGAAAACTCCGTTTTTGAATTCTTCAGCATGTTCAGGGTTTGAACCTTGAACCGCGCAGTAGAAGGTCATTTCAAAGTTGGAATCATCTACGCCCATGAATGGGCCAGTTGACTGTGCATAACCACAGGTTTCCAAGTAATGACGTAAGGGAGATGCTGAATCTTCCAGCAAAATCCCTTCTACGAGACGCAAGCCTAAACGTAACTTGATATCACTCGCTTCTGGCAATAACCATGACAATACGTGATAAGTCTTGTCCTTCAGATCTTCCCCATCAACTGCATAGGTTTCTGTTACATTGAGTGGCGCAGTTAAACGGGTTTCTGGCGTTGAATAAAGTGTTTCACCTTTTCCAAATTTAGACAGTGCCAGATTTTCAAACTGTTCCTGTAACTCAGCAGCAGATTTATTACCAAAGGTCATAAATACTGCATTACTTGGGTGATAATGCGTTTTATAGAAATTCACCAACTCTTCATAAGTCAGGTTTGGAATATCTTTAGGATCGCCGCCTGAGTTGTAGTGATAGGTAGTGTCCGGGAATAAGTGATGCGCCAAAGTATGATAAAGTTGATCTGAAGGTGAACTCATTGCCCCTTTCATTTCATTAAATACCACGCCTTTATACACTGGCTCGCCATTTTCCAGCTCAATACGGATACCTTCCTGAGCAAAATCCAGCGGATTCAGGTTCGCAGCGAAAGCCGCATCCATATACACTTCTAATAAATTCTGGAAGTCTTTATCATTTTGAGTTGCGAATGGATAAGCCGTCCAGTCTGCCGCTGTAAAGGCATTCATAAAAGTATTAAGCGAACGGCGAATCATCAAGAAGAACGGATCACGTACCGGGAATTTTTCTGAGCCGCACAGTGCAGTATGTTCCAGAATGTGCGCTTCACCTTTCGAATCCATTGGCTGAGTGCGAAACGCAACAAGAAAAACATTTTCATCATGATTGGTCGCCAGATGATAATGGGTGGCGCCAGTCACTTTATGCTTATATTCAGACACTAAAATGTCTAAAGCTTCAACATGTTGTTGACGTACCAACTGAAACGCAGGATGTACAGTTTGAGAAATGGTTTCAGTGACATCTACAGTCATGCGATCTCCTAATGCTTAAATTAAAAAATTATTATTCGCATTATAGCTGTAGTTGTTTGAATTATTCACGCAGAAAACCGAGGATTTTGATCGAATTAAGTAAACCTGATCATCTGATTTTTAAATGATCAGGTTTGGCAATGATCTCTAGATCATATACTTGAAATAGTTATAACTCGGGTGGTTTTCAACAAAGACATAGTTCTGTTTTTGATAGAAACTGGCGGCCAGTTTGGTATCGGTCTGTAAACAAAGTGCTGAATAAAATGGTCGTGCCAACTGCTCCAGATAAGCTAGAAGCTGCTTACCTACACCATGTTGACGATATTTTGGATGCACATAGAAGCGACGTACCCGGCCAATTCTTTCTTCAATGCCGTTATCGCCCCATTGCTGGTTTAAGCCGCCACAGGCAATCAGTTTATTGCCATCATAGGCACAGGCCAGAAATTCATTATTTTGACTGAAACAGTTTTTTCCAGTGCGGTATTCTTCAATTAACTTATCAATCAGGTCATAACCTTCTTTACGCGCCAGTGTCGCTAAAGTGTCAATCTGATCAGGGAGCTGCTCGGCTGTTACAATCTTAATATCCATATACCCACACTGTTTTAGATGATTGTTCAAATGTCGCACCAGTATAACTGCTTGGTACTTTAATCTTATAAATAAAATCCAACCTTTAAATCAATGGCTGCACTCGCTACCGTTTAAAAATAAACCAATTCTTAGACCAAAGATTCAAGCTGAATAAGTTACAGTATTTTTTAAAGTATTCTGAAAATGTTTCAGTGAACTACAGCAAACCCGAGCAATCGTGTAAACTTAGCACTTTCATTTTTAATGTGATATTTGGATATGTCTACTGTTGACCTTTTTGCGATTGGCAATGCGCTGATTGACCAGGAATTTAAAGTTTCTGATGAGTTTTTAACTGCACATCACTTGCAAAAAGGCACCATGCAACTTGCGGATGGTGAAGCTCAGGCTACTCTGTATCAAAACTTAAAAGCAACTCAAACTTATAAAGGTCAGGCTTCAGGCGGTTCAGCAGCCAATACTACAGTTGCATTTGCAGCTTTGGGCGGCTCTGCATTCTATGCCTGCCGTGTCGGTAATGATGATTTGGGTCATATCTATCTGCATGGCTTAAATGAAGCTGGCATTAAAACTACAACCCAATCGATTAGTGAAGGCGTAACAGGTACCTGTATGGTTCTGGTCAGCCCAGATTCTGAACGTACCATGCATACCTATTTAGGTATTACTGCTGAACTCACAGATGAACAGATTGACTTCCAGCCTTTAACAACTGCTAAATGGCTCTATATCGAAGGTTATCTATCCACTTCCGAAACAGCGCGTCAGGCCGTAAAACAAGCACGTGAAATTGCCAAAGCCAATGGGGTTAAAATCGCATTCACTCTTTCTGACCCTGCGATGGTGCAATATGCTCGTGCCGGTCTGGATGAAATGATTGCAGATGGCGTAGATCTCTTGTTCTGCAACCAGCAAGAAGCATTGATGTATACTGAAACAGATACCATCGAAGCAGCTTTGGCTAAACTTAAAGAATTAAGCCAATACGTTGTCATTACAATGTCAGCTGAGGGTGCGCTTATTTCCAATAATGGTGAAACCTTCACTGTACCGGGTCGTGCTGTAACTGCAGTGGATGCCAATGGTGCTGGCGATGCGTTCGCGGGTGCTTTTTTATATGCACTTAATGCGGGTCTTGGTTTAAAAACAGCAGCAGAACTGGCAATTTTAGTGTCTAGTCAAGTAGTAGCGCAATTTGGTCCACGTCTGGCTGTTTCAGAATACGCAGCATTATTGAAAGATGTTCTTAAGGAATGTGCTTAATGTTAAAAATTTGCATGACTGACGATATTCCAGAGCGTGAAGCGCGCTCTTTTGAACTTCCGAATGGGGATACAATTTTTATCACCCAGCGTGATGGTTCGTTTTATGCTTACCAGAATATTTGTCCACATTTACAGGTAGAACTGGAATTTCTGGAAAACCAATTTCTAGACCGTGATCAGGAGTTTATTGAATGCTCTACTCATGGCGCGCTGTTCGTAGTCGAAAGCGGTGAATGTATTTCTGGACCTTGCCAAGGTCAATCACTTGAAAAAGTTGATATTACCGTGCATTCTGATGGCGGAATTTATCTTTCAGAATAATAGCTAAAACGGATTTTGCCATGCCTGAGTTTTTACTTGACTATAACCTGATGCCATTTCATCTCAGTTTATTGTTCATCATTCTGCTTGGCATGGCAAAAACAGTTGCCTTCTATTTTAAGCTTAAACCCAGTCAACTCCTGAAACGCATTTCTCCGTATGACTTTCAGAATGTTGAATGGCTAAATGTCAAATTTTCCAAAACCCTGATTGTTTTTTTCTTCCTGATGAATTTTAGCTTTGCCGGCTATTTGCTTCAATTTCTGATCTATTCACAGGAATATCATTTCTTACCTGCCTATTACATCATTCTACCGGCATTGATCATTGCGATTTTCTTTACCGTATTTATGATTCATTGTCTGGATCAGGTCATTCCACCTAAATATAAAAAGAATGATGTAAACCTGTTAGGCCGTTTAGCCACGATTTCGAGCGGTAATGCCCGTCCCGGGTTTTCTGCCCAAGCGCGAGTTCGGGATGAGTATGGTCAGTTACACTATGTTCAGGTCGAACCTGAATTTGGCGAACTGGAATTTCAGTCTCAGATTATTTTAATCCGTCTTAGAAAATCACACTATGTGGCCAAGAAGATCTGTAAATCTAACCGACTCTTTAGCCTGAATCTGGAAGAAGCTTAAAGTTCATGCAGTTCAATAGAAAAAATCCCGGCTAAACCCGGGATTTTTATTGGATAGATAGATTTATTTTTTAAACACGCCTGAGACCATATTCAATACATTCTGAATATCGTTATTGGCTTCCTGTTTACTGGTCTGCTCACCTTGTGGTGTCAGTGAATCAATAATCTGCGGCAAGACCTGAGAAATGGCGCTATAGACATCCTGCTTAGGCACATGTGTCTCTTGTGCGACCTGTTCCACTTCCTGATCATCAAACAGGTTTTGCACCTGCTGCGGATCGACATTGGCATTTTCACCTGGACCAGTAGATACCCAGTCATCAACCTGGCTATTTAGACCTTGTCCTTTGAGCTTATCCAATGCTCCTTGCAAACCGCCCTGTTTCTGAATCCAGGCCAAGACCAGTGGCAAGACAGCAATCAATAAAGTCTTTGTTGTTGAACTGCCACCCAGTCCAGAACTTGGTCGAGCGGAAGATTGGCTCCCACCTCCGAGCTGGCTGAGTACAGAACCTAAAATTGCACCTAGGCCATTTTGCTTGTTTTGCTGTTGTGAGTTTTGATGCTGCTGATTTGGGTTCTGGTTTTGCTGATTGGCATTATTGATATGACCCAATACTGATCCAAGAATATCTGCCAATCCCCCTTGCTGGGATGAACGCTGCTGGGATTGGGCTTGGTTATTTCCTAAAGCTTGCTTGGCCAGCATTTCCACAATACTACTAAGATTGGTCATAACTCATTCCTGTATACACCTTCTCTACAGAATAGAGTCTGGGCTCATATTTTCCATGCAGGATTTTGTTAATATTTGCAATACTGATATAAGTCCTTCCTAGCTTTCCAATTTTACCAGCGATATTTATCCCAGTTTTCAGGGTTAGCCCAGAATTTAGAGTTAAACCAGTCTGGCACATGTTTATAGGTCAAAATATTGAATTGCCAGAGTGCAAAATCTGCCCCATGAACCGTCTTGTCAATCAACTGGGTCAGACCTAAAGACCTGAGCAGTTTTTCATCCTGCAAGCGACTCACCACCACCAGACGTTTTGCAAATAAATCACGCATTTTAACCAGAATTTGACTCTTCTGCTGTTCTGACAATGCTAAGGTTTCAGGAGTGTCCAGCATCACTACTGCCAGGTCATAACGCTGTTGAAAAGGCAGATTTAAAACCTCAGATACGTTAAAATAGTGCCATTGAATAGATTGCTGAAACTGAGATTGGGTCAAATCCTGCCCGATACAAATAGCAGTATGAATTGGCTGTTCCTTGGCGAAATCGTCTAGCATTGAAGTGATGACATTCTGTTCAGCCATGACTACATCCTTATGATTTAATTGAGTAATTTTTTATGGAACTTCAGGGCATTTGCCATAAAATGCACGTCGGTCTTACAGACCTTAGTGTAACTGATCAAAATACCCAGCGGGCAAATGTTGAATATAAATTAATATTAAATGGATCAGAAATTAACCTTCCATTCCAGTTAGGTCAGGAAATCGAGATTGAATGGACAGGAAATATCTATTGTGTTTCTTGCGGCAAAAAAACTTCTAAATCATTCTCACAAGGCCACTGTTTTAAATGTTTTAAAACTAAAGCGTCATGTGATATGTGCATCATGAAACCAGAAACCTGCCATTATCATTTAGGTACTTGCCGGGAAGATGAGTTTGCACAGAATGTCTGCTTCCAGCCACATATTGTTTATCTGGCCAATTCTAGTGCATTGAAAGTCGGAATCACCCGTATCAATCAAATGCCGACTCGTTGGCTGGATCAAGGTGCAACTCAAGCCCTTCCTATCATGAAAGTGGGTTCTCGCCGTCTTTCCGGTAAACTGGAAGTGATGTTTGGTACTCAGGTCGCAGATAAAACCGACTGGCGTAAATTACTCAAAGGTGAAGCGGAACCTTTAAATCTGATTGAGGTTCGCGATCAGCTGATTGAAGAATTTGCACCGAAAATCCAAACTATCCGTGAAGAGTTTAATCAGAATTTGCAGTTTAATGAGAATATTGAAGTTTTGGATAAGGAATTACCACGTGAGTTCATCTATCCGGTAGAGCAATATCCAGAAAAAATCAAATCTCACAATTTAGATAAAACTCCAGTGATCCGAGGCAAACTACAAGGGATTAAAGGCCAATATCTGATTCTGGATACTGGTGTGATTAATATCCGTAAATATACAGGTTATGAGCTAATTTTTAGAGCGGAATAAAATGACCGGATTTCAGAAGAGAGTTATATGCTCTCTTCTTATTTTGGATATTATTTCTTACTTAAGAAAATAAAAAACCAGCCCGTAGGCTGGTTTTTTAAAAGCGAATCTTATTTGATTTTTGCGTGAGATTTTAAGTAACGCGTATAATCATCAAATTCTTGTTGACCACGAAGCTGTTGATACAATTTCACCAGCTCACTACGTTGCTCTGCACTTAAAACATCGATCGGATTTTTCTTCACTTCAGAAACTGCCACAACCACCAATTCATTTGGCATATTTGCTGTCGTTACTGACCAGTGACCTGCTTTAGGCGCTGGTACGCTAAATGCTGCACGTTGTACATCACGCTTAAGCAGACCTTCTGCGCGTGTATAAATGCCTGCATCTTCGAATACCAGTTTACCTTTCGCAACTGATGCTGCAGGCTTGGTTTTAAATTCATTCAATGCAGTTTGAACTTCAGCTTTAGCCGCAACAAATGCTTTATCTTGAATCAGTTTTGCTTTTACTGCTGGTTTAGCTTCTGCCAGTGTCTGCTCACCCGCTGCATGATAATTGCGAACTTTTACCCAAGCCACATCACCATTGGCTAACTGAATGCTTGAAGATGCATTACGGTCGCCATTTTTCACGTCATCATTAAACAGTTTAACTTTGACAGCCGCATCACTTAGCAATGGATCACGTGTCGCAAGTGTCACACTATTTGCTTTCTGAACCTGAACACCCTTCACTTCCTGAGCAACAACATCTAGCGAGTCCGCACTTACGACCATGTCATTCAGACTGTTTACCGTATCAGAGAATGCATTAGATTTTTTCGCTGCCAATACTTCTTCAGATAAACGTGCTTTTTGAGATTCAAAAGATGGAACTGCTACATCAGGCAATTGGACTGAAATAATATGGTAGCCATAATCTGTTTTAACAGGCGCTGAAACTTGACCAGATTTTAAGGATGCAACAGTCTGATCAAAGGTAGTACCGAACACGCCTTTTTCATAGACAGCAATAGCACCGCCTTTAGACTTAGATTCAGGATCCTCAGAATATTGAGCTGCTACTTGTGCAAAAGTACTACCAGCTTTGATTTTAGCTGCAATTTCGCTTGCCAATTTTTTGGCTTCAGCATCGCTACGACTATCTGCAGTCACCAGAATATGTTTAACCTCTGGTTTCACATTCTGCTTCTGGTCAGCCACAAATTTATTATAAGCTTCCTGCAATTCTGCATCAGTGACCGCTACATTGGCAGTATCAATATTGCTCGGCTTGATCACCACATAATCCACATCAACGCTAGTCGGTTGCTTGAACTGGGATTTGTGCTTTTCATAATATGCTGCAATATCAGCTTCTGATACTTTTACTGCTTTTTTATAGCTGTCCAGATTCACGCTAGCGATATGAATATGACGCTGTTCAGTTTGCAGATCTGCAATTTGCTGCATTTCAACCGGACTGACCAATGGATAATCCATAAAAGTAGAAGACAGCATTTTCAGTGCATGGTCTTTACGTAAACTTTCTACTAAAGCATTGTTAGTCATGCCGATTGATTTCAGGTAATTTTCATATAAAGCATTAGAAAATTTGCCATTCTCCTGGAAAGAAGGCTGCTGAGAAATCATTTGTGCAATTTGCTGGTCACTCAGGCTAATCCCCAGTTTTTCAGCCTGTTGCAAAAGCAAGGTACGCGCAACCAGGGTATCCATCGCTTTTTGATCGATGAAGCTTTGATTTAATAAGGTTTCATCACCATTGGCATAACTTAAGTATTGTTGTTTGAATGATTTTGTCAGTGACTCTAATTCTTGTTTAGAGATATCAGTTCCATTGACTGATTTTGCTGCATCAGAATTCCCGCCGCTAAAATATCCTTCAATACCTACAAGCGCTAAAGGGGTTAAAAACAGAACGAGCAAGACCTTGCCCAACCAACCCTTAATAACTTTACGAAAAGATTCCATAAGTATTCCAATATTTTATTTGCAGAGGATTTTAACCGAAAAAACCCATTGAATGAATGTGTTAATCAAAACAATTAAATCTATCAATAAAAAACGCGCCAAAGAAGGCGCGTTTTAGGATTGAAGCAGCTTAAGCAACAGCGTCTTTTAAGCCTTTACCTGCTTTGAAGCTAGGTACTTTGCTTGCTTTAATTTCAAGAGTAGCACCAGTTTGTGGATTACGGCCAGTACGTGCAGCACGCTCTTTAACGCCGAAAGTACCGAAACCAACTAGAGTTACTGTATCACCCGCTTTTAAAGCTTCAGTAACAGAAGCAATTGTAGCATCTAAAGCTTTACCTGCGTCAGCCTTAGATAATCCCCCTTTCTCTGCAATTGCATCAATTAATTCTGATTTATTCATGAAAACTACGTCCTCTTAATATCGTTTATTTAAGGTCCAAGAATTTGTTTAAACTACCATAACGCCTTTATAGCAATGCTTTAGGTATAAACGCAATACTTATAAACCTCTTTTTTTTCAAAATATATGCGAAAAAAACATTGAATTATGAAGAAAATCATTTTGTGTGTATTTTTTCCGATAATTCTTTCTGTATTTTTTCTTGCTGCAAGGTCAATTCATCAACCTTGGCATGCAACTGAAGAATTAAACGCTCCAGATGTTGTACATCCTTCAGTGTGACTAATCCTATACGATTCAAGGAATGATGAACAGAGTTGTCGATCAGTTTTTCAACCTTATCTTTGGTATCTGTCACAGATTCGCGTGCTTTTTCGGAGACTTTTTCCACAGTTTGATCTGCAATATCGACTGTTTTGGATTCTAGCTCTTCTCCGACCTTGACCAGCGAGTCAAACAGTTTATTGCCTTCTTCCTCTGCCCGGGAAAATGCCCCAAGGCCAGCCAACCAGATCTGCTTGGTATATTTACGAAAGTCCAGCATTGAACGTCGCTCTGAAGCAGACTTTGACTTACTCTTCACTGGTTTTTCAATCAATTCCTGATCTGTATCTTGTGTCGTTTTTGTTTTATCCATGTACACGACTCCTGCTTATTTTCTATGCAAATATCATAAAATTATCTACAAAATCACCGCATAATAGCAAATTAAGGGCTTGATAGATTTGCTAAACTGTTCTACAAAGCACTTTATTTCAAGTCTAATTTGATTTAACCCTGAAATCTTTTACTCAGCAGGATGCTTTTTCATTTTAATTTTCAGGTAAGGATTGGTTTTATATATGAGTGAATCGCAACAAAGTCAAAATCAACCACATTTGTTGCTTACGATGACTTTAATCGTTTTAGAAACAATATTCACGTTCATTCTCAAACATGACCGTGTTGTTGCTCTTCAGGCGAAGAAGTTTGTAGATGAGAATATTACAATAAAAATCAATAGTTATATTCCATATTTTGATTTCTATGTTCAGTTTACCAAAGACGGGCTGTTATTTGACTATAAAGCACCAGGCAGAGTTATTGATCTGGATGTTCGCACTACTTTAATGGATCTGATTAAGATCTTTATCTTTGGCAATCGCAGAAGCATTCGTGCGATGCGTATTGATGGGAATCAGGTTTTAAAAGACGAGTTCCGTGATTTACTGACTTTATTTGCCTTACCTAAAGTATTGTCCGACTGGAAACACTGGTTATCTGAACCACCGGCAGATGAGACCGATATTGTTTCATCAAGAAAACGTATTGCGCCTTTATTAAAGAAAATTGAAGATCAGCGTTCTAAAATTAATAGCCTGCAAGTTGAAGTTAAACAGTATCGCAACCGCATTAAACGTATGGAACGCCGTCAAAAGCGGATCAATATGGTCTTTAGTATAATCACAGTACTTTTGATTGCGTTATTAGTGTATAATTGGATCAGCGCGTAATTCTTTCATTTTCAGAAAATTAAATACGCTCGCCATTCACAAAAATAACTTGACTAATTTAGTCGGGATTCATAAAATCTACACATCTAGTCTAACCATGTGTATCGAATCATGCGCCTAACCACTCGCGGTCGCTACGCAGTGACTGCTCTACTTGATTTAGCTTTGCAGCCATCTGAACAAACGATCACGCTTGCTGAAATTGCAGCACGTCAAACTATTTCTGTTGCCTATCTCGAGCAGTTATTTGCGAAACTAAAACGTCATGGTCTAGTTTCGAGTGTTCGCGGCGCCAATGGTGGATACCATTTAGCACGCAGCGCAGATGAAATTACTGTGTTAGCAATTATTGAAGCTGTAAACGAAACAGTCGATGCGACTCGCTGTGACCATAAAGGCAACTGCCAAAATGGCGCGATGTGCTTGACTCATGATTTATGGCAAGAACTCTCCCACCACATTGCCGATTATCTTGCAAAAATCACCCTTGCTGACCTTGTAGCCCGTGACAACGTACAAACCGTGTCATTACGCCAAAATTCAGCAAACATTGATTCAGCCCTTTTATCGGTTACAGGTATTTGACATGAAACGTCCGATTTATCTTGACTATGCAGCAACAACTCCGGTAGATCCTCAAGTTGCAGAACGTATGATGGAATGCTTAACTTTCGAAGGCACCTTCGGTAATGCAGCATCTCGTTCACATGCTTATGGCTGGCAAGCGGAAGAAAAAGTTGAATACGCCCGTGAACAAGTGGCGAATTTAGTAAAAGCTGATCCGCGTGAAATCGTATGGACTTCAGGTGCAACTGAATCTGACAACCTTGCATTGAAAGGTGTGGCTCAGTTCTATGCATCTAAAGGCAAACACATCATCACTTCTAAAATTGAACATAAAGCAATTTTGGATACTTGTCGTGAGCTAGAGTCTGAAGGTTTTGAGATTACTTATCTTGAGCCGCAACCAAAAACTGGCTTAATTACCCCAGAAATGGTTGAAGCAGCGATTCGTCCGGATACCATTCTTGTTTCCCTGATGATGGTAAACAACGAAATCGGTACGACAACTGATGTTGCTGCGATTGGTGAAATCACCCGTGCGAAAAAGATTTTCTTCCACGTTGATGCTGCACAGGCTGCGGGTAAAGTTGAAATCGATCTTTCTCAATTGAAAGTCGATTTGATGAGCTTCTCTGCACATAAAATCTATGGTCCTAAAGGTATTGGTGCCCTGTTCGTACGTCGTTCACCACGTGTACGTCTAAAAGCACAAATGCATGGTGGCGGTCATGAACGTGGTATGCGTTCTGGTACTCTTGCAACTCACCAGATCGTTGGTATGGGTGAAGCATTTGAACTTGCAGGCAAAAATTTACAGTCTGAACAAGCTCGTTTACGTGTCCTTCGTGACAAGCTTTGGAATGGCTTACAAGGTCTTGAACAGGTATTCCTGAACGGTCACCCAACTCAAAACGTTGCAAACTACTTAAACGTAAGTTTCAATTTTGTTGAAGGTGAATCATTGATGATGGCACTGAAAGATGCAGCGGTATCTTCAGGTTCAGCATGTACATCTGCAACACTTGAACCATCTTATGTACTTCGTGCATTAGGTCTTTCTGATGAGCTTGCACACAGTTCGATCCGCTTCAGCTTTGGTAAGTACACCACTGAAGAAGATATCGATCACGTTTTAAATATCACTAAAGCTGCTGTTGAGAAATTACGTGAACTTTCTCCGCTTTGGGATATGTACAAAGAAGGTATCGACCTTTCTACAGTTGAATGGGCTGAGCACTAATTTTTGATTCTGAGATAGCTGTATTTACGCTGCTATCTCATTGATAAAAAATTTTTAATCCCCATATTTATATTAAGGCTGACCCCGAGTTTTGGAGAAGCAACATGGCTTATAGCGAAAAAGTAATTGATCATTACGAAAACCCACGTAACGTTGGTGTTTTAGACAAAAATGCAGAAAACGTTGGTACTGGTATGGTCGGTGCACCTGCTTGTGGTGACGTAATGCGTTTACAGATCCAGGTAAATGATGAAGGCGTGATTGAAGAAGCACGTTTTAAAACTTATGGTTGCGGTTCTGCAATTGCATCAAGTTCATTAGTGACTGAATGGTTAAAAGGTAAAACCTTAGACCAAGCACAAGCGATCAAAAACATTGATATCGCTAATGAATTGGCTCTTCCACCAGTAAAAGTGCACTGCTCTGTACTGGCTGAAGATGCAATTAAAGCGGCTGTTGAAGACTACCGTAACAAGAAGTCTAAAGCTTAATCATTCGTTTTTTAAAGAAAGATTCACGGAGTTTTCATGATCCACTTAACTGAAAATGCAGCAACTCATATCAGCAATTACCTCAAAAGTCGCGGTAAGGGTGAAGGCATTCGTGTTGGTGTGAAAACTTCAGGCTGTTCTGGTCTTGCTTATGTTCTTGAGTTTGTCGACGAAGTCGATACTCATGACCAGGTCTTTGAACAGTTTGGTGTTAAAGTTTTCGTAGATCCAAAAAGTCTGGTTTATCTCGAAGGTCTAGAAATGGACTACGTAAAAAACGGCTTGAACGAAGGCTTCGAATTTAACAATCCAAATAAAAAAGGCGAATGTGGTTGTGGTGAGTCATTCACTGTCTGATTGCAGCAATAATTCTCTTTTTTCAGCATTAAAACAGTGTGAAATACACTGTTTTAATTGCATTTAGGCAGTTATTTTAATTGTCATCAAGCTTAATCATTTTTGCATATTAATCGCGGACTCTATCTCCCATGAATCATTTTGAGTTGTTCAATCTTCCTGTAGCACTCGATATTGATTTAGCCACTTTAAAAGCAGAGTTTTTAAAGTTGCAGCAACAATATCACCCCGATAAAGCTGAAGATAAAGATCAGGCTTTGATTAAATCAAGCGAGATCAACCAGGCATTCAAGGCTTTATCAGCGGTTGATAGCCGTGCAGCTTATTTACTGTCTTTAAAAAAACAGGACTATCATCTGGATCAGTCTATTAGCGATTTTGAATTTCTTCAGGATGCACTGGAAATTCGTGAACAATTAGATGAAGCCTCATCGGCTGAAGATCTTTCCTCTCTGAAAGTTGAAGTTCAGCAATGGATTGATGGTCTGGTTCGTGAGTTCAAAATCGACTATGAAGATGAAGACTGGAGTGAAGCTCGCGATACTGTGCGTAAACTGCGTTTCTTTGTTAAAGTCATGGCGGACATCGACAAAGCGGAAGACCGTTTCCTAGATGATGACAGCTTTGATCTTGATGATGAATTTTAATTTTTCTATTTAATTTTAACGTGCAAAGGATGTAACACTATGGCTCTCTTGCAGATTGCAGAACCAGGTCAATCAAGTGCACCACATGAACACCGCATTGCGATTGGTATCGATTTAGGCACCACCCACTCTTTGGTTGCCACGGTTCTTTCAGGTCAAGCCAAAGTACTCAAAGATGAACAAGGTCGTGTGTTACTTCCTTCTATCGTTCATTATGCAGCACAAAGCACTGAATATGGCGATGATGCCAAACCTTTTATTACCACCGATCCTAAAAATACGATTGTATCCGTAAAACGTTTTATGGGTCGCTCCCAAGCAGATATTAAATTCCAGCATCCTTATGCCTTGGTGGGCGAAGCGAATGAAATGCCGGCATTTGAAACTGCACAAGGTCGTAAAACGCCAGTTGAAATTTCTGCGGAAATTTTAAAGCAGCTTAAAGAACGTGCTGAAGCCAGCTTAAAAAATGAGATTAATGGTGCCGTGATTACGGTTCCTGCATACTTTGATGAAGCACAACGCCAGGCAACACGTGATGCCGCGCAACTGGCCGGTTTAAACGTTCTGCGTTTATTGAATGAACCAACAGCTGCTGCGGTGGCTTATGGATTGGATCAGGAAACCAACTTGAGCACAGATCGCAACTATGTGATTTATGACTTGGGCGGCGGTACCTTTGACGTATCCATTCTGCGTTTCTCTCAAGGTGTGTTCGAAGTATTAGCGACTGGTGGCCATACTGCTCTAGGTGGTGACGATCTGGATCGTCTGATTTTAAAATGGGCTAAAAAACAGCTTAATATCGAAACCCTAGATGATGCTGAATATGCGCATTTCATTACTGCTGCGCGTAAAGCTAAAGAAGCATTATCTGATGCAGACTCAGTTGAATTAAAGCTGCTTGATCAAAGCCTGACTTTAGATCGCCCGACTTTTGAAGAAATCATCAAGGTTGCTTTGGATAAAACCATCAGCGTTTGTAAGCGTGTCATGCGTGATGCCAAGCTGGAACTTGATGATATTCAGAATGTGGTGCTTGTAGGTGGTTCTACCCGCTCGTACGCCGTGCAAAAAGCAGTACGTGATGTGTTTAACCAAGAGCCTCTATGCACCATTAACCCGGATGAAGTGGTTGCGATTGGTGCTTCAATTACAGCGAATCAGCTCATTGGTAACAGCAAAGATGGATCATTATTATTAGATGTGACTCCACTTTCTCTTGGTCTGGAAACCATGGGCGGTCTGGTTGAGCGTCTGATTTCACGTAATACCGCGATTCCAGTCGCACGTCGCCAGGAATTTACGACGTATCAGGATGGCCAAACTGCTATGCTGATTCATGTGGTACAAGGTGAACGTGATCTGGTAGAACATTGCCGCAGCTTGGGCCGTTTTGTCCTGCATGGCATTCCTCCAATGACCGCAGGTCAGGCACGCATTGAAGTGACTTTCCAAGTGGATGCGGATGGCTTATTAACCGTTTCTGCCAAAGAAATGACTTCAGGTGTGACTGCACAAATTGATATCAAACCATCTTACGGTCTGTCGAGTGAAGATACTGAACGTCTGCTGTTAGAAGGTTATCAGTTTGCTGAAGAAGACAAAAATCTTCGTCATCTACAGGAAACCAAGGTGGAAGCACAACGTGAACTTGAAGCACTGGTTCAGGCACTGAAAGTAGATGCTCAATTGATGAATGAACAGCAATTGGCAGAACTGACTGCTGCGCAAGCACGACTTGAGTCCGAGCTACAAGGCACAGATATCAAAGCCATTGAATCTGCAGTAGAACAGCTTAAAATACATAGTGATGCATTTGCTGCTCTGCGCATGAATCAACATATTGATGCTGCCCTTAAAGGCACTAAACTCGACGATTGGTCAAACTCAAACTAATTTAAGGTAAAGACTATGCCACGTATTAAAGTTCTTCCACATGCGCAAATTTGCCCTGAAGGCGCTGAGTTTGAAGTTGAACAAGATGCCAATCTATGTGAAAGCATGCTGAAAAACGGAATCAAGATTGAACATGCATGTGATATGTCATGTGCATGTACTACTTGCCACGTAATTGTCCGTCGCGGTTTCGACAGCCTTGAAGACATGAATGATGTCGAAGCTGACTTGCTCGATCGTGCTTGGGGTTTAGAACCCGACTCTCGTCTGTCTTGCCAAGTGAAGATTGTGGATGAAGATCTGGAAGTTGAAATTCCAAAATATACCATCAACCATGCTTCAGAAAATCACTAAGATTCTGCAATCAAAAAACCACGCTTAGGCGTGGTTTTTTTTATGGTCTTTATCATTTATTTAAATCATAAAAATTAGATGACTTTTGATCGTTCAGCTGCTCGAAATGCTTCTTCAGCAGACAAAGGTTCAATGACTTCATCTTCAAGTTTTAATTTCACAATTCCTTGAGAGTTGGTCAGTTGCTGTTGGGTTTGAATGCGTTTAATCATTTTCTCCAGCACATGCAGCAACTCTGGATAATCATAGTTTTGCACTTCATCCAGATTTAACAGTAAATGGAAACCTTTATATTCATAATCAAACCAGCGCTGATATTCAACTTTCTGGAAGGCATATTTTTCCATCACTTGCCAGGTGCGTACCGGCGCCTTAATCCCTTTCAGGAAAATTGGCTTTTTAGGTGCACATAGATAATCATTTTTGATCAGGTTATGGGTATCTTCAGAAATCAGGATTTCATCAACTTCCGCAGCACTTTGTAAGCGTGCAGCCAAATTAGCATCACGACCAACAATGGTATAGGCCATACGGTGATTGGCGCCATAGTTCCCCACGTGACAATAACCGGTCGAAATCCCCATACGGATATGTAATGGCGGATAACCCATTTTAATCCAGCGTTCGCGTAGTAATTTCATTTGCTGACGCATTGAAATCGCCATTTCCAGACAATTTTTAGCATCCTGCTCTACACCATCAGAGTGCGGATCGCCAAAGAAGATCAGGATGGCATCCCCCATGAACTTATCGACCGTTGCTTCATATTTCTTGGCGATTTCAGTCATATGGCTTAAGTAGTCATTCAACAGGAAAGCCAAATCATCCGGAATCAGAGTTTCAGAAAGCTCTGTAAATCCCTGAATATCCGAAAAGAAAATCGTGAGTTTTTTACGTTTGTATTCGATCTTAGCTTCAGACTCGCCTTTCATGATGGATTGCCATAACTGCACTGGCGCATAACGGCTGAGCTGGTTAGCAAATTCCATATAACGGTTCATCTGGTCAAAATAATGATTTTTCTTTTGGGTCATATATTGCATACGACCGCTTTGATAGAAATTTCCGACACCAAAATAAGTAATCAAACAGATGAAACCTAGTACGGTGAGTTCGGTACTGGTGGGACTGAAATAGCTGGTAAACCCAAAAATGCCAATGGTAGACAGATAAAAGATCATGGTGCCAATCAGGCCAGCCAGTGACACCATCATGAACGAAATCTTGTTATTAATGGCGGTATATAGCAATGTGACCACTGCCAGTAGAGACAACACCAGATCCAGATGCACAGCTGCAAGTACAACTGATACGATAATCACATCTAGAACAAAGAAGAAATTACGTTTTAAATTATAGTCATATTTATAAATTATCCATCGGGATAATTTTGGTGTGACCACCAAGACCAGTGCCAGAAACAACGGAACAAAAATCTGGTAATTAGTGTCTGGTTCCGTGTAGTGATAGACGATCAGAACCAGAGACAGCATGATATATCCCATCATCCGATGGAAATATTCAAACTGTTTCGGTTCCTGATGAATCCAGTCGTCTAATTGCACTCAATTACTCTCTTAAAGTCCAGAATCCTGAATGGACCATAAAATGTATGTCAACGCTTAGTCCATCCGCCAGTCAAATGGCATATCCCCTTGACCGCGTAAAGCCAGCATCAAGGTTTGACGCATATGTGCCAATACTTCACTGCTATAAGGAACTGCTGGAGTGCCCCATACCGGCTTAGGCCATGCCACATCGTTTTGATAACGCACCACATGATGAAAATGCAGTTGTGGCACCATATTGCCCAAAGCTGCGACATTCATTTTGTCGGCACGGAATACACGCGCTAACTGGCTAGATAACCAGCTTGACTCACGTAAGAACTGCTCTTGGTCAGCTTGGCTCAATTCATATAATTCGGTAATGCCTGGTACACGCGGAACCAGAATCAACCACGGAAATTGCATATCATTCATCAAACGACATGTTGATAAAGGAAAGTCGCCTACAAAAAACGTATCTTGAGCAAGTTGTGGATGCAAACTAAACATATCTTTATAAATGATGCAAAATTAGAATGATGGCTAATACTACCATATACAATTGCGGCTGAGTATTGTAAGCGGGCGCTTTAGGGCAATTTTGTATGAATTGTGAAGGGCAAAACGGCAAACTATTAACTTAAATAATTTCATATGAAAACAAGCTGATATCCACACTATATTTATAAAAATGAAATATAGCGTGAATTTTCATATTCCATGAAATCTAAAACTATTAATTTAGCTCTTTTAATAGGCTATCCAGTAAATCACTGATGAACTGGATTCGTTTTTGATAATCTTCCAGCATCACCATCACTTTTAATCGCTGGCCGCCTTCCATCCTGAAATAGGTCGGATGTTTCTGCATCATCTGGATAATACTCATGGCCTGAACTGGCGTATCTGGTGCAAATTCGATATGGCCGCCCTGCCCACCAATGTCAATTTTAGTGATGCCCAGCTGCTCGGCTTTAAGACGCAGCTGATGCACAGCAAATAATTGTTTAACCGGTTGCGGAGGAATGCCAAAACGGTCAATCAGTTCCATACGGATATTATCGAGTTTTTCCTGAGTATCGGTATTACTGATGCGTTTATAGAACAGCAGCCGCTGATGTACATCACCCAGATAATCATCCGGAATCAGGGCTGGCATATGCAGGTTGATTTCCGCAGTTAAAGACAATGGCGCATCAAAATTCGGCGTTTTACCTTTTTGAATCGCTTTAGTCGCCTTTTCCAGCATTTCCATATACAGGCTATAACCAATCGCCTGCATCGAACCACTTTGCTGCTCACCTAGAAGTTCACCTGCACCGCGAATTTCCAGATCTTCGGTAGCCAGCATAAAGCCTGCACCCAGCGTAGAGGCACGCTGAATCGCTTCAAGACGTTTTTCTGCATCACCTTTTAAGGCTTTTAGGGATGGCACTAACAGATAGGCATAGGCCTGGTGATGCGAACGCCCAACCCGACCACGCAACTGGTGTAACTGTGCAAGACCGAGCTTGTCTGCACGCTCAATAATAATGGTATTGGCATTCGGCACATCAATCCCGGTCTCGATAATAGTCGAGCACACCAAAACATTGTATTCCTTGTGATAGAACTGCTGCATCACCTGCTCAAGCTCACGTTCTCGCATCTGACCATGTGCCACAATGACACGCGCTTCAGGCACCAGATTCCGGATATTTTCTGCAGCACGGTCAATGGTATCGACTTCATTATGCAGGAAATAGACCTGACCACCACGCAGTAATTCACGCAGAATCGCCTCTCGAATGGTGTCGCTGGTATGTTCCTGCACAAAAGTTTTTACAGCCAGACGGCGTGCTGGTGGTGTTGCAATAATGGACAGATCACGCATACCACTAAAGGCCATATTCAGGGTACGTGGAATTGGCGTTGCTGTTAGGGTCAGCATATCCACATCGGCACGCAAGGCTTTAATACGTTCTTTATCACGCACCCCGAAACGATGTTCTTCATCGACAATCATCAGTCCCAGATTATGGAACTGGACATTTTCCTGTAAAAGCTTATGGGTGCCGATGACAATATCGACTTTGCCATCCGCTAAATCCTCAATCGTTTTGGTATGCGCTTTAGATGAACCGAAACGGGAAAGCACCTCAATCCGAACTGGCCAGTCCGCAAAACGGTCTTTAAAAGATTCATAATGCTGTTGTGCCAGCAAAGTGGTAGGCACTAATACCGCAACCTGACGGTTATTTTGAACTGCGACAAAGGCTGCCCGCATGGCGACTTCAGTTTTACCAAAACCGACATCACCACAGACCAGACGGTCCATTGGTTTTGCCAGTTGCATATCATATAGTGTGGCTTCAATCGCATTGGCCTGATCCGGTGTTTCTTCATAAGCAAAGCCGCTAGCAAACTGCATATACAGACTTTGATCAACCTCAAAACTGATCCCCGGCTTAGATGAACGACGTGCCTGAATATGTAATAACTCGGCTGCGACATCATGAATCTGTTCCAAAGCTTTACGCTTGGCTTTATTCCAGGCATCTGTACCCAGTTTATGTAAAGGTGCTAGATCTGGATCGCCACCACTATAGCGGCTGATCAGATGCAGGTTAGTCACCGGCACATAGACTTTAGCGCCTTCAGCATAGTCCAGTTGCAGAAATTCATGGTCCTGATCATCGATACTTAAAGTAATTAAGCCTGCATAACGTCCTACACCATAATCAATGTGTACCACTGGTGCACCAATGCTTAGCTCGGTCAGACTGCGGATCAGGAATTCTTCTGACACTTCCTGCTGACGCTTGCGACGACGCTGGACTACACGATGTTCGTAAAGCTGATTTTCCGAGATCACACTGATCCGATTTGTCAGAACCAGACCACGTTCCAATGGCGCACTGGTAATCGCAATCGCATGCAAAGATTCGACAAAAGAATCAAAGTTTTCTACAGTCGGAATATCGCCCAGACTTGGGCGCAGCGCATCTTTTAAGGTTTCACGACGACCGGCACTTTCAGCAACCAGTAAAACCGGATGATCGGCCGCATCAATATATTTTTTGACTTCGGTAAAGGGCTTTTCACGTTTTGGATCAACAGGCAAGCGTGGTGGTAACTGGGTATCCAGATTAATCACGCCGGCTTTCTCATCAAAAGCTTCTTGTGCCGCAATGATGCGACTAAACTGATTTAGCTGTTCTAAAAGCTGATTGGTCGGACAGAACAGTGCTTCAGGCGGCAGAATCGGCTGATCAATATTATGGCGGCGATCTTCATAACGGCGAGTTACGTCCTGCCAGAACTGTTCTAAACTCTGCTCCAACGCCTTATCTGTAATGACAATGCCATTCTTTGGTAAGTATGAAATTAAGGTACTTTGCCCTTGCATCGCTTCATGACTAAAGAATAAAGGCAAGTAGAACTCAATTCCCGGTGAAGCAATGCCATCCATTACATCCTGATAAATTGGATTTTTCTTTGGATTAGCTGTGGGGAAAAATTCTGCATAACGGTCACGGAAAGTAGCACGACCCTCCTTCAGTGGAAATTCTTGTGCAGGTAATACGGTAAATTGTTCTAGAGTTTGCGTAGTACGTTGCGTTTCCGGATCAAAAAATTTCAGGGTTTCAATTTCATCATCGAACAGGTCAATCCGGATTGGTGCATCCTGACCTGAAGCATATATATCGATAATGCTACCGCGAACTGCAAATTCACCATGGTCATAAACGGTGTCGACCAGATGATAACCAGCCTGAATCAGTTTTTTCTTTTGCTGTTCCAGATCCAGCTTTTGCCCGACTCGAATATCGAAGTGTTCACCCAGCACCCATGAAGTAGGTGCAACACGCTGTGCCAATGTAGAAGCTGCCAGCAACAATACGCCACCTTGGGGCATATTAGATAAAATTGCCAGACGTTCAGAGACGATATCCTGATGCGGTGACAGACGGTCATAAGGCAAAATTTCCCAGTCTGGAAATATGGTCGGTTTAATCCCATAAAATTCCAGTTCACTTTCCAGTTGACCCAAATGCTGGTTATTACGCGCAACAATAACAAATAGACGCGATCGTTGCTGCTTGATAATTTCTTTCAGCAATAATGCAGTAGACGAGCCTTGCAGATTGCCTAACCAGCGTTTCTCGCCTGCCTTGAGCTTTGTTAAATTAAGTTGGGAAATTTCTTGTTGGAACATGTATATAGCTTTAAAGTCTAAACAACATGAAGCTTATACTATCACGATGATCTGGTGCTATTTCGTTATTTTTATGCAGTCGTTACAGATTGACTGCATAGGATAAAATCAGCCTATGATTCCGTTATTTTTTATTACGTAAAAAGTTACGATAATAGTCATTCAACTTTTTCACAATTGCTTTGAATTGCAGCAGGTTTTCTTCAGTATTTCCTAATCTTGCATTAAAACGCTGATTGGCAATTTCCAGATCAATTTTTTCATTAATGATCATTGCAGTTGAATATAGCGCTTTTAAATCATCAAAAGTTTTCATGCGTCGGTTAGACAAATATTCCAGCCGCTCGCCCAGCTCCTCATTTAAATTAATCCCATCCACAATATAGCCGATCCCTTCTACATATTGGATATGATTCTCTTCCAGAAAAATCTGAGCCGGATCAGGTTTATTTGATTTAAATAAGTTGCTGATTTTATCAAACATGCTATGCACTCAATTCATTGTGTCATCGATATAGTCTAGATGAAAATGCCTCAAACCCACAGTCGGAATTTGAGGCAAATGGTTAAAATCAGTACGGGTCTATATTGAACTCATCCTTAAACTTTCAGGATACCTGTTCCCATTGATTCATCATTGGGACTTCTGAAACCAGATTTTCAAAGGCAAAAATTTCATCCAGCTGAATTTCACTTAACAAACCCAGTTCCAGCACCACTTCGGGTACAGTTTTATTTTCACGAATACATTGCTTGCCAATTTCATCACAAGTGGCATGACCTAAAAGTGGTTCCAGTAAGGTGATAATCCCGATACTGCGCATCACTGCATTTAAACAGTTCTGTTCATTGGCCTGAATTCCAGCAATACATTTTTGCTGTAGGGTCTGCATACCTTGAGTTAATAATTGGATGGATTCATTCAGAGATACTGCAATGACCGGCTCCATGACATTAAGCTGTAATTGCCCTGCTTCTGCTGCCATTGTCACAGTCAGGTCATTACCAATCACACGAAATGCAATCTGATTGACTACTTCTGGAATGACCGGATTGACCTTGGCTGGCATGATAGAAGAACCTGCCTGCAATTCTGGCAAACGGATTTCCGCCAGACCGGTACGTGGACCAGAACTTAAAAGACGCAAGTCATTACAGATCTTGGATAATTTAACAGCCAGACGTTTCAGACTACTGGACAGAATAATAAACACGCCACAATCGCTGGTCGCTTCGACATAATCTTCCGCGCCTTTTAAAGGTAGGCCAGTAATTTTCGTTAAAGTTTGTACTGCATGTTTGGCATAACCATCTGGAGTATTCACGCCGGTTCCAATGGCGGTTGCACCCAAATTTACTTCCAGCAATAACTGACGCATTTGCTCAATCAGCTTCAGGTCTTCTTTTAATAAGGTTGCGAAAGCACGGAATTCCTGTTCCAGGGTCATTGGAACCGCATCCTGTAACTGGGTACGCCCCATCTTGATCACATACTGAAACTCTGATGCCTTGCTATATAAAGTATCAATCAACGATTTTTGTACATGAAGCAGTTCATCCAGACGTGTATAAGTCGCTAGACGTAATGCCGTGGGATAGACATCATTGGTTGATTGTGAAGTATTCACATGATCATTTGGATGCAGGATATGGTAATCGCCTTTACGATGCCCGAGCAATTCTAGTGCCCGATTTGCAATGACCTCGTTTGCATTCATATTGATAGAAGTACCGGCTCCCCCCTGATAAGGATCAAGCGGAAATGCTTCCTGCCAGTCCTGAGGTTGATGAATCAATTCATCACAGGCTTGTTGAATAGCAATACTTTGTTGTTCTGATATTTTCTGAAAATGTAAATTCGTTTGTGCTGCTGCTTTTTTAACTTGCGCCAATGCGCGAATAAAGTGTGCTTGCTGACCTACTGCCAGACCTGAGATCTGAAAATTCTCAATCGCACGCAAAGTATGAATACCATAATAGCTGTGCTGGGGAATTTGTTTTTTCCCCAATAAATCCTGTTCAATTCGACTTGATTCTATTTGCAACATATTGTCCATGTCATATTACTCTTAGCAATGATGCACCATTCAGAATGGCATTCATTCACTATGAAGAGAGGCCCTAAAAACAAATAGAAGTGATTTAAGCAGGATTTGAAACAAAATATGTCTAATTCGAGATTGTTGTTATTTTTGTAAAAATGTGTAATTAGAATACAAAAGTTCAATGGATTTAACTGTTTATTAAAATTATTTATTTTTCTTCAAAACCATGTGTAACTTTGTATTTTATAACCCTCTACTAATTCTTCATTTTTATTAGAAAATTCTTAATTTACACAAAATATACACAAAAGCTGCTCAATTGTTACAGAGTGTAATTTTTAAACTATGTTTGAATCACTGCCCTGTGAATGCAGTTCAAAAATCATCCCGGATGATGATGTTCAAAATTTAAGGATACTCTGCCTATGAGCTCGCTTAACCCAACACTGATTACTTTTATGTTTTATATCGTCGCCATGATTGGGATCGGTTTATATGCCTATCGTGCGACGTCCAATTTTGATGAATATATTCTGGGTGGGCGAAGTCTGGGCAGTGTAGTGACTGCGCTTTCCGCAGGTGCCTCTGATATGAGTGGCTGGCTGCTGATGGGCTTACCCGGAGCCATCTATTTTTCCGGTCTGTCAGAAGTCTGGATTGCGATTGGTCTGATTATTGGCGCTTGGTTCAACTGGCTACTGGTGGCTGGCCGTCTACGGGCGCATACCGAGTACCAGAACAATGCCCTAACTTTGCCCGATTATTTCACCAGTCGTTTTTCGGATAAGAAGCGGATTCTACGCTTACTCTCTGCGATTGTAATTTTGGTGTTCTTTGCAATTTACTGTGCTTCCGGCATGGTCGCAGGTGCACGTTTATTCGAGAGTTTGTTTGGCTGGGATTACACGACAGCACTTTGGCTCGGTGCAGTGGCCACGATTCTGTATGTGTGTATTGGCGGCTTCCTGGCGATCAGTTGGACCGATACTTTCCAGGCAGGCTTAATGATTTTTGCCCTGCTCATTACACCCATCATTACCTATCTGGCATTGGGTGATAATGCTCAACAAGTAGGTACTCTATTAGAAACTGCCCGTCCACATGCCTCCAATATGCTGGAAGGGCTGAGTTTTGTGGCAATTATTTCTAGCTTAGCTTGGGGCTTAGGCTATTTTGGTCAACCGCATATTCTTGTACGTTTTATGGCGGCAGATTCGGTCAAAACCATTCCAGCTGCACGCCGAATCGGGATGACCTGGATGATTCTGTGTCTGGTGGGTGCAATGTCGGCGGGCTATATCGGGATTGCTTATTTTGCCGCAAATCCTGACCTTCCTGCTGCTGCAATCGTCAACCAGAATCCTGAAACCGTGTTTATGGAATTGACCAAAATCCTGTTTAACCCTTGGATTGCAGGCATCATATTAGCGGCAATTCTGGCTGCGATTATGAGTACATTGAGCTGTCAGTTACTGGTTTGCTCGACTACCCTGACTGAAGATTTATATAAGGGTTTCCTACGTAAAAATGCTTCGCAAAAAGAACTGATCTGGGTCGGTCGTGGCATGGTGATTGTGATTGCCTTGATTGCAATTTCATTGGCCATCAATCCAAACAGTAAAGTTCTGGGTCTGGTGGCTTATGCCTGGGCTGGCTTTGGCGCTGCCTTTGGTCCTTTGATCATTTTCTCACTGTTCTGGAAACGTATGACCCTCAACGGCGCGATTGTCGGAATGGTGATGGGCGCCGTGACTGTAATTGCCTGGAAAAATTATATGGGTGATACTAGTCTGTACGAGATCATCCCGGGCTTTATTCTGGCAGCGCTAAGTATCGTGATTGTGAGCCTATTGGATAAAGCGCCAAGTCACGATGTCGTTAATCGTTTTGAACTGGCAAAAGCCGAATATCAGAAAGAAATGGCTGAAATGAATAAATAATCTTTCTATTTCAAATTAAAAAGGGACTTCGTGTCCCTTTTGTTTTGTCTGAATTTATACCTTAGCTTTAGCCGGCATTTTCAGCTTGATCTGCTGGGTTTCCTTGATCACTTCCATTACTGGATAACTACGGGTTTCTTTTACCCCCGGTAATTGCCACAAAATATCACCGGAGATTTTTCGGAATTCATCCATATTGGCACAGCGGATTTTCACCACAAAATCAAAACCGCCACTAATCATATGACATTCCACGATATCGGGAATATGCTGTACCGCCTCGGAAAATTCTTCCAACACATTCGGTGTGGTTTTATCCAGCAGAATTTCGACAAAGACCACAAAACCGTTATTCAGCATAATTGGATTGAGCCGCGCTTCATAACCGAGAATAAACCCCTCCTTGGTTAGTTTTTGTACACGAGCCAGCACCGCAGTTGGTGATAGATTCACCATTTCCGCCAGTTTAATATTGGAAATTTTCGATTCAGACTGCAGCAAATCAAGGATGCGAATATCTATTCGGTCAAGGCTTAAATAAGGGCTATTCATTAGAATTATTCTCTAAAAATGATACAAACTATAGTGAGATATTCGTCAATTATTTTGGGATTATAGATTAAAACTCATTCAACTCAAAGAACCGATTGACGCAGTACAGGAAGTCACTATGTCCACCACATTACGCCCGAATTCGCACTCGAATGCAGTGAAGCAATCAAATTACATTGCTGAATTTAAGGATAAAAACCAATACGAACAGCGCATCAATACCGCATGGCGACGCGCCGAATCCGAATGCGTGGAAACGTTGCTGGAACATAGTGAAATTTCTTCAGAACTGACAGATAAAATTCAGCGCCTGGCGTTTGATCTGGCACATTCCCTGCGCGAGCGTAAAGGCTCAGGCGGTAAAGCCGGTATCGTACAAGGACTGCTTCAGGAATTTTCGCTCTCTTCTCAGGAAGGGATTGCCTTGATGTGTCTGGCAGAAGCCTTACTGCGTATTCCAGATACAGCAACCCGTGACCTGCTGATCCGCGACAAGATCAATCAGGGCAACTGGAAAGAACATCTCGGCCAAAGCCAGCTGATGTTCGTGAATGCTGCAGCCTGGGGTTTGATGCTGACCGGCAAACTGATGGAAACACCACAGCAGAAAAGCCTGTCGAGTTTATTAACCGGTCTTTTAGCACGTAGTGGCCGTGGCATCATCCGTAAAGCGGTGGACGTCGCAATGCGCATGATGGGTGAGCAGTTTGTCACTGGCGAAACCATTGATGAAGCCCTGAAAAATGCAGAACGACTAGAAGATAAAGGTTTCCAATATTCTTATGACATGCTTGGTGAAGCAGCGCTGACCGATCCAGATGCGGAGCGTTATTATCAGGACTATCAAGACGCCATTCATGCTATCGGCAAGGCATCAACAGATAAGGATGTTTATAACGGTCCCGGTATTTCCATCAAACTGTCTGCACTGCATCCACGTTATCAGCGCTCGCAAATGGATCGCGTCAATGATGAACTGTATAGCAAAGTCCTGAATCTGGCAGTTCTGGCGAAAAACTATAATATCGGCCTGAATATTGATGCCGAAGAAACTGAGCGTCTGGAAATTTCCCTAGAGCTTTTAGAGCGCCTGTGTTTTGAACCTGAACTCAATAACTGGAAAGGCATTGGTTTTGTGATTCAGGCCTACCAGAAACGCTGCTTCTATGTCGTGGATTACATCATTGATCTGGCTAAACGCAGCCAGAAACGCCTGATGATTCGTCTGGTGAAAGGTGCGTATTGGGATAGCGAGATCAAGAAAGCCCAGATCGAAGGTATGTCTGATTATCCGGTATTTACCCGTAAAGTGCATACTGACCTATCCTATATTGCCTGCGCACGTAAACTACTGGCAGAGCCGGACTATATTTACCCACAATTTGCGACGCATAATGCGCAGACCGTTGCCACTATCTATCAGCTCGCTAATCCAGAACGTTATTATGCTGGTCAATATGAATTCCAGTGTCTGCATGGCATGGGTGAACCACTATACGAAAATGTGGTGGGTGACAAAGCTGCTGGAAAACTCGGTGTTCCATGCCGGATCTATGCCCCAGTCGGCAACCATGAAACCCTATTGGCCTATCTGGTGCGTCGACTACTGGAAAATGGCGCGAATACCTCTTTCGTGAATCGCATTGCCGACAAGAATTTAAAAGTCGAAGACCTGATTGAGAATCCGCGTCAAACCATTTTAAAAGCAGCTCAACAGGAAAATGCCTTAGGTGCTAAACATCCGCAAATCCCTTATCCAAAAGATTTATATGGTACTTTACGATCAAATTCGTCTGGTTTGGATCTGGCCAATGACGCAGACCTGCAAGCCTTAAATGAAGTTGCAACTGACTTGGCGAATAGCCAATTCCAGGCTGCTGCAATGGGTACTGCATTTTCAGAACTAAATACTAGCAACGCTATACAGGTTATCAATCCTGCCCAGCATCAAGATGTGGTCGGCACCGTATATGAAGCCACCACTGAACAGACAGAAATTGCCCTGACTCAGGCAGTGAATGCTCAACATTTCTGGAGCAACTTGCCGAAGGATGAACGTGCAGCCTGTCTCAATAAGGCCGCTGACCTGATGCAGCAACGTTTGCTGCCACTGATGGTTCTACTGTCTCGTGAAGCCGGTAAAACTTATGCAAATGCGATTGCGGAAGTCCGTGAAGCAATTGACTTCCTACGCTACTATGCTGGCCAGATGCTGGACCTGTCTAATGATGTACATATTCAGCCTTTAGGAACTGTACTCTGCATTAGTCCTTGGAACTTCCCGTTAGCGATCTTTACCGGACAGATTTCGGCGGCATTGGTTGCTGGTAATACCGTGATTGCCAAGTCGGCTGAACAGACTCCTTTGATTGCCGCTCAAGCTGTGCAGATACTCTGGGAAGCAGGCATACCACAAGATGTGTTGCAACTCTTACCGGGCCGTGGTGAAACTATTGGTGCTCAACTCAGCCAAGATTCACGCATCCAGGGCATCATGTTTACCGGTTCAACCGAAGTAGCGAAGATTCTGCAAAAAACTGTCGCAGCACGCCTGAATCAGTTTGGCGAAAGCGTCACTTTAATTGCCGAAACTGGCGGTCAAAATGCCATGATCGTAGATTCATCAGCACTCACCGAACAGGTTGTACTGGATGTAGTTAACTCAGCCTTTGATAGTGCCGGTCAACGCTGTTCTGCCCTGCGTGTACTCTGTGTGCAGGAAGACAATCTAGATACTGTGCGTAAGATGCTACAAGGAGCCATGCAACAGCTACGTGTCGGCAATCCGGTTCTACTCAAAACCGATATTGGTCCAGTGATTGATGCCGAAGCACAGCAGAATATCCAGAAACATATTGATCAGATGCGCAGTAAAGGTCATCAAGTTCATCAGCTGATGTTTAATCAAGATGCTTCTGATCTGGCTCAAGGGACTTTTATTCCACCGACCTTGATTGAACTGCCGAATTTGAATGATCTAGAACGTGAAGTCTTTGGTCCAGTGTTGCATCTGATTAGCTATAAAGCTGGTGAACTGTCACAGTTATTGGATCAGATCAACAGCAAAGGTTATGGCCTGACCATGGGACTACATACCAGGATCGATGAAACCATGCAGACCGTGATTTCAAAAGCGCACGTCGGCAACCTGTATATCAACCGCAATATTGTCGGTGCTGTGGTGGGTGTACAGCCCTTTGGCGGAGAAGGCCTGTCTGGGACTGGTCCGAAAGCCGGTGGTCCACTTTATATCTACCGTTTAATGCATCAGGTGTCTGAGAAGAAACTGGCTCAGCCTTATGCAATGCAGTCTGCTCAGGCACCATTTGGAAATCCAGTAATACAGGACTTTAAGACTTGGGTAAACAAGACTTTCTCAAGCATTTCGTTGAATGCTCCAGCTCAGATTGCAACGGGACATAGCTTTAGCCTGCAAGGTCCAACGGGTGAAGAGAATCAGTACATGATCTTGCCGCGTGAGAGTGTGCTCTCTCTAGCAGACAATGATGTAGATCAGATTCAGCAAATCTTGGCAATTTTATCGGTGGGTAGCCGCCCAGCTGTACTGGCAGACAATACTTTTATACTCAAGTATCTGCAAAGTATGCCCGCGAGTGTGGTGAAAGCCATTAAAGTCATCAAGGATATTGAATCAGGTGATTTTGAGGCTGTACTGCATCATGGCGAGACCACTGCATTGATGGATTTGCAGCAACGTATTGCAAGACGACAAGGAGCTATTGTAGGTATCACGCATTTAAGCTCTGGAAATTATGAGATTCCAGTGGAGCGTTTCGTGATTGAACGTGCAATCAGTATCAATACCGCAGCTGCAGGTGGCAATGCCAGTCTCATGACCATGTCAGGCCTATAAACAGCTTTAGTACTTAAATTATTTTAATCCCTTTCCTCTTATGGCCAAATCTCTCCCCTTTGAAGATTTGGCCTTTTTTAACAGCTTTTCAAGCCTGTTTCCCTGAATAGCCTTAGGCAGAACAGCAAATTTTTGCTACCATCTTGGCTTTCAAAATATTTGCGATTTTTTACTGCATATGACCTCATCTTATCAGCAACAACTGGATGCCAAAGTTGAACGCATTAGCGCGCAATTTGCCGAATATCAACCACCTGCCCTTGAAGTATTTGAGTCGCCTGAACAGTACTATCGCATGCGTGCTGAATTCCGGATCTGGCATACTGAAGATGACCTGTTCTATGCCATGTTTGAACGTGATCAGAACAATAACAAGAAAGTGATCCGTATTGATGAGTTCCCTGTGGCTGACCGCAGTATTAATGACTTAATGCCGCAATTGCTAGAAGCCTTCAAAGCCGATGCAACTCTGGGCCACCGCCTATTTGAAGTGCATTTCCTGGCAACACTAAAAGGTGAAGTACTGGTTTCCCTGATCTATCACCGCAAGCTGGATGAAAGCTGGGAACCTGCAGCTAAAGCACTGGCTGAAAAATTGAAGATCAAGCTGATTGGTCGTAGCCGTGGCCAGAAATTTGTCTTGAGCGATGAGTTTGTCGTAGAAGAACTCAGTGTATTTGACCGTAAATATCAGTACAAACAGATCGAAAGCAGCTTCACCCAGCCGAATGCGCAAGTCTGCCAGAAAATGCTGGAATGGGCATGTAATGCCGCGCAGCAATCTGATAAAGATCTCTTAGAGCTGTATTGTGGCAATGGTAACTTTACCCTGCCACTCTCCACCCGCTTCCGTCGTGCATTGGCGACTGAATTGGCCAAGTCATCTGTCTATGCAGCTGAATGGAATATCGAACAGAACGGTATCGACAATATTCAGGTAGCACGTCTATCTGCTGAAGAATTTACGCAAGCTTTTAATGGTGAACGTACTTTCCGCCGTCTGCAAGAAGCCAATATTGACCTGTCAACTTATGACTTCGATACGGTATTCGTCGATCCCCCACGTGCAGGGATCGATGATGAAACACTGAAACTGCTACAGCGCTTTGAACGAATCATCTACATTTCTTGCAATCCGGACACATTACACGACAATCTGAAACAATTGTCCCAAACCCATAAAATTACCAAGTTTGCCCTGTTCGACCAGTTCCCTTATACCCACCATGTAGAGTCAGGCGTACTGCTGGAAAAACGCTAAAAATATTGTTTCAATTTATTTTTTTGTTACATAAATGGAGCTTTTGTTAGCTCCATTTTTATACATAAAATTAGTAACTTATGCATGAATTATCTTGTTTCAATCAAATAATATCGTTCAAAATGTCTTCTGCAATCGAAAATTTGAAATACTGACTGCTGCTTTTATCACATAGGTCCTATTGCTTTATTTATTAAATTGGATATATTTCACCCTATGTTAGGTTGTGTATGAAGGCTCTATGAGTTTCTGGCAGAAGTTGTTTTCAGATGAACAACAAAATGAACACAAGAACCAGATTGCTTGTGTTGAAAATGATTGCTCTTGCAAGACAAATGAACAGCTCCTTGAAGCACTGTCTAAAGCAACTGATGAAGATATCATTATCGGAATCAAAAAAGTTCTAGCTTCTCGCGGTTATAGCCGTAAAGAACTCAATGAACTTCAGCACCTGCCGCTGCAATAAGCAGCTTAGGTCTTGATAAAAAGCATTTGCATACGCAAATGCTTTTTTTATATCTATCATTTGGATTTTTGCCTACCCTTCTTTGCTTTTAATCAGGTGGAACCTACTCCTTCTATCTAAACCTAAGTGTCTATATCTTTATTTCTTTTCAAATATGCAGATAAATGACTTTTCATATTTGCTTAGGCTATTTAGACATTATAGTTTAAGATCTGCCTCAATCAGTTCACATACAGCATTTATAAAGTTCGAAAAATTTAAAGATGACTGTCTAGACAACGAATTCTGGATAGAATTGAACCCTAAAACATCGATTAATTCACAAAAAAACAGTACACTTGCTGTTTAAAATACACTTGTTATTAAATGGCTTAATCTTTACATGCAGCGAACTAAACGGTTTCCCATAGGTGCGCATCTTATGGTTAAACATTTCGGTTATACTCATCACGGGATTTATGCCGGGCGTGGTCGTGTCATCCACTATTCTGGTTTTGCACATTTATTTAAGAAGCATCCAATTGAAATCACCTCAATTGAGAAATTCAGCAATGGCAAACCGATTCAGATCCAGTATTATGCTTCAGCAAAATATAAAGGCCGTAAAGTGGTTCGCCGTATGCGTTCCAGAATGCATGAAAATAACTATCACCTGATTATTAATAATTGTGAGCATCTCTGTACCTGGGCAATCACTGGCGTAGAAAGCAGCCCGCAAGTTATTCAGATGATGAATCGCCTGACGACGATCGGTTATATCAGCTCCATGATGAGCTTTATGAATAGCCTTTTCCTGACCTTGACGACCACCTGTTTCGCTCTAGCTCTCTATATCAAGAAAAAGCTACGTGACAAGGCCAAACAACGTTTAGAGCAATATCGTGAGCTACATGAGCAGGTTAAAAACAATAGCCCAGATCTTGGCAATCATTTAAAACATCGCTAGGGTCATAGTTTCTTGCTTTTAAAATTTTTAAGCCAGCCACTCAAAAATAATTTAAAAATAAGATGATTTTCATTTAATTTATTTAATGATTAGCTTTTCAATAAAATCAGTTTAAACCTAAGTTAAATAAGCTTTTTTAGCTTTAATCGCTTCAGGTAATTCTTGTCCTAAAGAACTCAGGGTTTCACGTTCGATCAATCTTACAATAGAGTCTAAAGGCAGATCATTATCCTGAAATCCAAAAGGCTCTTCCAGTTCCGCACTCAGTTCATCTAACCCTAACAGCATATAGGCAATCAGGCCGACTAGAATCGGAGTCCATAAACCAAGACTGGCTTCCAGACTAAATGGCAGGATAAAACAGAAAGAATAAACAGCACGATGCAACAGCACCGAATAGGAAAATGGTAACGGCGTCGACAGGATCCGGTCACAACCCGCCTGTATATCGCCTAAAGCCACTGTATGCTGATTCAGATTGTTATAAATAATGTCTGTAATCTTGCCTTGTTTATAGAGCAGAACCAAATCTTTCTGGATTTGTTCCAGTACCCATTGTGATGCATTGATATGCGTGGACAATTGTTCAAATGCAGCAGCATCAAAACCAGTGTGCGCCTGGTAATGCTGAATACTTTGCTGTTGCTGTCTTAAACGGTCACGTAATAAGTGAGTAAACAGCATCATACGATACAGCAAGATTTCACGTGACTGATCATCAAGGACGTAAGTATCACGACATAAATGACGTGTCGTAGCAATCAGCGCTCCCCACAGCTTGCGCCCTTCCCACCAACGGTCATAACAGGCGGTGTTACGAAAGCTGAGAAAAATCGACAGAATCACCCCGAAGATGGTAAAGCCTATGGCCGGCACTGCAGGAAAGCTAAAAAAATGCGCCTGACGCAGATAGACCAGGAAGCCTGAAAGAAAAATTACCAGCCCCAAGGCAGGCAGAACTTTAGGCAAAATTGTGCCATGCCATGCAAACAGCAGACTAAAGCTATTACTTTTATCACGAACAATCATTCATTCTTTCCTGCCACGATTGAAAAAGCCCAACCGGAGTCGGGCTTTTTAGGGATTTAGCTTAAATTATTTGCCAGGTTTAAAGCTGTCTTTCAAATCCAGGATACGGTTGAATACTGGTTTGTCACTGGTATGATCATATTGATCCGCTACGAAATAACCTTCACGTTCAAACTGGAAACGATCTTCCGGTTTTGCCTGAGCCAATGCAGGCTCAATAACCGCTTCTACCACTCTCAATGATTCAGGGTTCAGATTCGCCAGGAAGTCATCCCCAGTTTCAGGATCTGATTCAGTGAACAGACGATCGTAAATGCGAACTTCGGCAGGAACACCCTTGGTTGCAGATACCCAGTGAACCACACCTTTTACTTTACGGCCTTCAGGATTTTTACCTAAAGTTTCAGGATCGATTGAGCATTTCAGTTCAACCACTTCACCGTTCGCATCTTTAATTACTTCATCACATTTGATGACATAAGCATGACGCAGACGCACTTCACCGCCTGGAATCAGACGTTTGAAGCCTTTAGGTGGCTCTTCTTCAAAGTCTTTACGGTCGATATAGATTTCTGAAGTGAGCGGAATAATACGTTCGCCCATATCCACGTTTGGATGACGTGAATGAGTCAGATCCATATCCGCTGGCAGATTGGTTAAAGTCACTTTCAGTGGATTCAATACTGCCATACCGCGAGCTGCGGTATTTTCTAAAGATTGACGGATGCAATATTCAAGCATTGCTACATCAACGATACTGCCATCGACTTTAGATACACCTACACGCTTACAGAAATCACGCAGACCTTCAGGCGTGAAACCGCGACGGCGCATGCCTACAACAGTCGGCATACGTGGATCATCCCACCCGTTAACATAACCGCCTTCAACCAGCTTGCGCAGCTTACGTTTAGAAGTGATGGTGTAATCAACATTCAGACGGCTAGATTCATACTGACGTGGAACTGATGGCGATTTAACTTTTTCCACCACCCAGTCATAGAATGGACGGTGATCTTGGAATTCCAGTGTACATAGTGAATGCGTAATGCCTTCAATCGCATCCGATAATGGATGCGCATAGTCGTACATTGGATAAATTTTCCATTTATCGCCAGTCTGGTGATGTGCAGAATGCAGAATACGATACAGGATTGGATCACGCATATGCACATTTGGCGAGTTCATATCTATCTTGGCACGCAATACCGCTTCGCCTTCAGCATATTCACCAGTGCGCATTTTCTCGAAACGCTCAAGGTTTTCTTCCACAGTCGCATCGCGTTGTGGCGAGTTTTTACCTGGCTCTACGAAGTTACCACGGTTCAGCTTGATCTCTTCCGGAGTTTGCAGATCCACATAGGCATCGCCCTGTTCAATCAGTTGAATTGCCCATGCATATAACTGATCAAAATAGCTTGATGCATAGCGGGGTTCACCATTCCACTGGAAGCCCAGCCATTTCACATCATTGGCAATACCATCCACATATTCCTGCTCTTCTGCATCCGGGTTGGTATCATCAAAACGCAGATTGCACAGGCCACCAAATTCTTCAGCAATACCGAAGTTCAGGCAGATCGCTTTAACATGACCAATATGCAAATAACCATTTGGTTCAGGCGGGAAACGGGTGACCACTTGCTGGGTACGACCAGCTGCTAGATCGTCAGTAATCACCTGACGTACAAAGTCTAAGCCTGGTTGTTGTTCCTGCTGCTGCGCTGAATCGACTGCATTCTTATTTTGGGTCGGGTTGTCGGGCAGAGACGTCACAACATCATTTGGCTTCATGATTAATCATTCACTTCTAAAGTTAAAAAGGGATTAATGAATATGCAGTAGCTCACGCGGTCTAACTGTATTCACTAAATAAAGGTTCTTTAGTTTAACTATAGGTGAATGATCTCTCAACCGTTAACTTAGGTATTTGATTTCAATTCGTTCATTTTCAAATTGGAAAATACAATAGCTTACCAAATCGTAAAATATCCGCTTTTGACTGAGCCAGCAGATCAGTGCATGCTCTTAGGGTCAGACAAGCTTTATGAAGACGCATGATCTAGAAGAAATGACTTTGTAAATCAATGCATAAATAAGATACGATTTTTATGTTTTTAACAAGAAAATTATGTTTTTGCTTGCCTTGTCGATTGTAGTTTGCTTATGCTTCCTTCATTCAGAAAAAACCATGGCATTAGTCCATGATTAGGAGATTACACAATGAGTTTTCCTCAAGTCGAATTAAACACCAATAAAGGTCGTATTGTTCTTGAATTAAACGCTGAAAAAGCACCTAAAACAGTAGCTAACTTCTTGCAATATGTACGTGACGGTTTTTATGACGGCGTAATTTTCCACCGCGTTATTGATGGTTTCATGATCCAAGGCGGCGGCATGGATGAAAACTTCAAAGAAAAAGCAACGCGTGATGCGATTGAAAACGAAGCTGACAACGGTTTAAGCAACGATGTAGGTACCATTGCAATGGCACGTACTCAAGCACCTCACTCTGCTTCTGCTCAGTTCTTCATTAACGTGAAAAACAACTCTTTCCTTAACCATACTGGCAAAACTGCACAAGGTTGGGGTTATGCTGTATTTGGTAAAGTGGTTGAAGGCATGGACGTTGTTGATGCAATTAAAGGCGTTCGCACTGGCAACCGTGGTTACCACGCCGACGTTCCTCTAGAGAACGTTGTGATCGAATCTGCAAAAATCATTTCTGAGTAATTTTAAATCCTCCCTAACCCTCCTTTAATAAAGGAGGGAACCACCATTTTTAAAGATGGTTTTTCTCTTCCCTGAGTAAGTTTTAAAGCACTGCTTTTAAAACGAAGCGCAAGAAAGGGAGGAAAACTCCCTCTTTATCAAAGAGGGATTTAGGGAGATTCAAAAATAAGGAAAAGATTCGTGACCTATCTGTTTATCTCAGATTTACATTTGTCACCTGATCACCCTCGACTCGTTCGGGGGTTTTTAGATTTATTGGCAGCTTATCAGCATAAAAATACCCAACTATATATTTTGGGCGACTGGTTCAATGCCTGGATTGGAGATGACTACACTGCACCCTGGCTGGATGAAATTATCAGTGCTTTAAAACAGTTTAATCAAGCCGGCAATCAGATCTATTTTCTCATCGGTAACCGTGACTTTGCCTTAGGCCAAGATTTTCTGGATCAATTTTCCGGACAGCTTTTACCTGAAATGACCAGTTTAAATATTGGTTCTACACGATACCGGATTGAACATGGCGATGCACTCTGTACCGATGATGTGTCCTATCAACGTTTCAGAAAAGTCATCCGTCATGCCTGGATTTTAGGCTTTTTAAGAAAAATGCCTTTAAGTTTCCGTGCCAGAATCGCTAATGGTTTCCGCAAGAAAAGCCATGAAGCACAGCAATTGAAAAGCTATGAAGTTATGGATGTAAACCCATCTGCGGTAGAAGCAGCACTCAAAGAAGCAGATGTGCTGATTCATGGACATACTCATCGCGCTGCAATACATGATGTAAATGGTAAAAAAAGAATTGTTTTAGGAGATTGGAAAGCTGATTATGCTGAGATTTTAGAGCTGGGCAGCTCGGATATTGATATTCATAACATTCAGCTAAAAATCTGGTATTACCCATAAAAAAAGCAACTGCGAGCAGTTGCTTTTTATATTTTATTTAACTTAAACGGTATAACTGGTTAAAACCAGTATAGAAACTTTTACCATCCAGATTAAATGGATATTGTTCACCATTTTCAAGTTCAATCATCTTGCCCACATTGACCATAATCATACCATTGATGGTATTTTGCTGACGTTGCATTGGTACAACTTTGACTTGAATTTCACAACCATTAATGGCGGTCGCAATAGACCATGTATTTAAATTTTTCAAAATATTCACTCATAATATGAGCTTTTTGTGATTAAACAAGGAGAGCTATAGACTAAAAATAAATCTTATTTCTGGGTTTGCTAGAGTTTTTTTAACAGGAAAACCTGTCTTTCGTGTATCACAATCAGCTAAAAATAAACCAGCGAAAACAGTATTCGCTTTAAAGTAATTATCTTATAACTCTTTTTTGACCAAATAGCAAAATTACATTGTAATGACATATGTCAAGAGTAGTATTTTTCAGATGCTTTTTCGCCTATCTGAATGTCCAGTAAAGAAGTATTTCAACATATAAAACAAACCGATCAACATCATGATACTAAAGCCAGAGATCAAATCACCTGAATCAAGAAAGTTTAAAACTGCCAGATATCCACTAAGCAATGTATAAGTCAGCATTAAAGACGAATAAGATACGTTGCCCTAAATGATAACGTTGTTGTTTTTTTGCTCATGGATCTGTTTTTGCTGCTCAAAAAATACATCAATTTCTTCTGGTTTCATTTTACAATCCCACCCATCTTATTTTTTAAACTACTATAGCTAAAGTAAATAAAAAAGCTCTGACAAATCAGAGCTTTTATAAAATATCTTCTATATAAGTAATCAATATTGAGAAACCACAATTTACGACTCTCTGATATTTTTATAATCAATAACCGCCTTCTGACTTGATGACTTCAGCATCAGGTTTATATTTTACCAAAAGTTCACGAAGCGAATTCATCAGAACACTGGTATCAACACCTACTGCAACGAACTCAGTTCCAAGCGCCAGATATTTCTGAGTAGCTTCATGCTGAGTCGATAAAATTCCAGCAGCCTTACCTGATGCACGAATCCGCTGAATAGCGTCTACTACTGCTTTTTGTACTTCAGGTTGGTTCGGATTCCCCTGATAGCCCATAGTCGCTGAAAGATCTACCGCTCCAATAAATACACCATCAATCCCCTCAATCTTGAGGATTTCATCCAGATTTTCCAGACCTGTCACCGATTCAATCTGAATTAACAAACAGATATTTTCATGAGCAGTCTGGTAATAATTCGGGATACTGTTCCAGCGAGTCGCACGTGCCAGTGCAGCGCCCACGCCACGAATTCCTTCTGGGGGATAGCGGACTGCTTTGACCATTAATTCGGCCTGCTCCACAGTTTCTACCATAGGAATCAATAAGGTCTGTGCGCCAATATCGAGTAACTGCTTGATCAATTGTACACTGCCAATTGGTGGGCGTACTACAGCTTGAGATGGATAAGCAGCGATACTCTGTAATTGAGAGAGCGTCGTTCTCAAGTCGCTTGGGGCATGCTCGCCATCAATCAAGAGCCAGTCATAGCCTGCATTTGCCGCAATTTCTGTCCCATACGCATCAGCTAGTCCGACCCATAAGCCAATTTGCTGCTGCGTCTTTAATTTACGTTTAAAGTAATTGGTATATTGCATCGGCCCACCTATCTTGCATGCTATTGCCTGAAGTTCTTATTAAACTCCTGTTACCAGAAACTGCCAATATACAAAAGCTCGCTTTTTATCTGATTTAACTCTTAGTTTTTCATAAAATTTCACTCAAGATTATATAAATATAGACTTTGCCGATGATGTTTTTATTGTAATAATCTTTTGATCAGAAAAATCTAGATGCCTAAAGCATATTTCTAAACGCCTTATCAAAAGATTGGAGTCCATCAATGGATTTACTTAAGATCGCTCAAACCCGTTATACCACTAAAGCTTATGACCCTAACAAGAAGGTTCCAGCAGAACAATTTGAACGTTTATTAGAAATCTTACGCCTGACGCCATCTTCGATTAACATTCAGCCCTGGCATTTTTTTATTGCTGACAATGATGCCGCTAAACAGCGTATTGCCAAAGCACTAATTGGAACTTATGCCTACAATGCACCCAAAGTGCTAGACTCTTCACATACCATTTTATTTTGTACCAAAGCCGATATTGACGAATTACATCTGGACAACCTGTTAAATCGTGATGATCTGAGTGGTCGTTTTAAAGATGAAAGCGCCAAAGAAGGTCAAAAGAATACCCGTACCGGTTATGTACATTATTATCGTAATGAAAAAGGTGATATTCAGCGCTGGGCAGAAAACCAAACCTTTATTGCACTAGGACAGATCTTACTGGCTGCAGGAAGTGAAGGTATTGATGCCACACCGATTGGTGGTTTTGATGAAGACATTCTGAGTGAGGAATTACAGTTAGCTGAACAGGGCCTGATTCCTTCTGTATTGCTTACTTTAGGTTATCGCAGTGAAAATGATTTCAATGCCAAATTGCCTAAATCTCGTCTGCAAGCTGAAGATATTTTCACCAAACTGTAAGCATTTTATGTTATAAAAGGGGTCTAGTGCCCCTTTTCTTGTCAATTCGGGCCTAATTTTTGCTTTATTATCCAAACATCCAACTAGAATAACAATTAGAGGTACCCATGTCTGTTTTACCATCCAGCTCTTTAAAATTTGAATGCAAACACTGCGATAAGATCTATTTACATCACTATGCTAATGCCCAGCATCGTTATCCGCATTGTCCGGACTGCAAACAGGCAGGCTTATTGCTTGGACGGGCTGAAAAAGAAGACCTGTTACGTTATCCACTTGAATTTGCATCTTCCTATGTTAAACAGACATTGCATATGCTAGGCAAACAACACTAATCACGCCTAGAATCAGCCCGATCGTACTTGCAGGTTTGAGTCGTTCTTTAAAGATGAGCAAACCTGCAATCACACCAAAAATCACCACCAGAATATTCATGCCCGCAAATACAATCGCTGGCGTATCTTTGAGCATCATGTGGGCTTTGACGTAAAAAGCGATATTGGCAAAGTTCAATGCACCCAATAACAGACCGAAACCAATATCTTTGCCAGAACCCAGATGACGATATTGCAGCAGCAGATAGATCATCGACAGAATCATGGCGCAGATAAACATCAAGTTCAGTGCCACAGCAAATTGTAGACCAAGGCTGGTGGTATATTTCAACAAGACATCAATCAGTGCATAACCAAACCACACCAGGCCCAGAAAAAACATCCCCTGCTTGGAGCTTTCTGATGCCTGACGGTGTGAGAATAGAATGCACAGCACGGAACTTATGCCTAAGACAATACCCAGCATCTTGAGCTGGTTAAATTGTTCCTGAAAAATGAAATAAGCAGCGGCCAGTGATAATACGACTGATAATCGCTGGGCAATTTCAGTTTTTAAGATTCCTGCTGTCTGTAATGACTTGGCCAGAAATAGAAATACGCTCGGCAATAAAACGCCAAGCGCCAGAATCAGTAGCCATGGAGTCTGACTCATGGAAATATGCTGGATGTCTGGCTTGAACCAGAAAAAACACAATACGCTGGCTGTAACATAATTCCAGCTAATCATGTGGATGGGGCTCAAGCCTCTATTTTTAGCAATTTTTAAGAGTATCGAGACTGCAACACTACATAATGCGGCAATAAAAATCAGTTCCATATGCTGCTCTTATTCTTCATCTTTATTTATATATATAAAAAAGCCCACATTCGCTGTGGGCTCTTCTTATAAATTATTCACAAGGAATTATTTATAACGCTCAACCATTTTCTCTAAAGAGATTGGACGAATCTTGTCTGCATTGCCTGCAGTACCAAATGCTTCGTAACGGTCGATACAGATTTGCTTCATTGCATCTACAGTTGCGCTGAAGAATTTACGTGGATCGAATTCGCTTGGTTTTTCAGCCATCATACGGCGCATTGCACCTGTAGAAGCTAAACGCAAGTCAGTATCGATGTTGATTTTACGAACACCGTGTTTGATCGCTTCAACCAGTTGCTCAACAGGAACACCATAAGTTTCTTTGATGTCGCCGCCATACTGATTAATCACAGCCAGCCATTCTTGCGGCACAGAGCTAGAACCATGCATTACAAGGTGAGTATTTGGCAGAGCTTCATGAATTTCTTTAATGCGGTCAATTGCAAGAATATCGCCTGTAGGTGGACGAGTAAACTTGTACGCACCGTGTGAAGTACCCACTGCAATGGCTAATGCGTCAACATTGGTATCTGCAACGAATTGACGAGCTTCTTCAACTGAAGTTAGCAGTTGAGAATGATCAAGTACGCCTTCAGCGCCTACACCATCTTCTTCGCCTGCCATACCTGTTTCAAGGCTACCCAGACAGCCGATCTCACCTTCTACTGAAACGCCGCATGCATGTGCCATTTGTACAGTACGGCGAGTCACATCAACGTTGTATTCGTATGAAGTTGGTGTTTTACCATCTTCACCCAGTGAACCGTCCATCATGACTGAAGTAAAGCCTAACTGGATTGAACGTTGACATACGTCAGGGCTAGTACCATGATCTTGGTGCATTACCACTGGAATATGTGGCCATTCTTCAACTGCAGCCAAGATAAGGTGACGTAAGAATGGTGCACCTGCATATTTGCGAGCACCTGCAGATGCCTGCACGATTACAGGTGAATTCGTTGCATCTGCTGCGAGCATGATTGCGCGCATTTGTTCTAAGTTGTTTACGTTAAACGCTGGTACGCCGTAAGCATGTTCGCCGGCGTGATCCAAGAGCTGGCGCATCGAAATAAGAGCCATAATATCCTCCCAGGTAATGGGCCATATTCTACATGTTCAACTATTGCAATACAGCCAAAAAATACAATATTTTATAAAAAATCCCTGCAAAAGCAGTGATTTTTACTTGCATAGTCTGAGTTATGGTGTCATAGGCTCGGAAGCAACTGATACAGATTCATCTACAGTCGCGGCATCTGCAGGTGCATTGGCAATTTCAGCCGGAACATCTGTATTTTTTTCATCCAGAACCGGTTTATCAATCGCATCAATTGCGGCTTGTTGCTCCGGACTAATAGTCTCTTCATTTACCACTGTTGTATTTTCTAGGTCATCTGCCGGTGTATTTTTCTGTGGGGTACAGGCAGTAAACATAAAAGATGCTGCCAGCAATGCAGCTAAAGTGAGGTGCTGTTTCATCTAAAGATCTCATCTTCATACTCTATTGTCTGCATCTTATGACAGCTTTATTGCACTTTAATGAATCATTGATGAACAGATCTGGAATAAATAAGCTATAAAAATAAAAAAAGCTGGCATCAAGCCAGCTTTTTACATTAGGACATGCGATTAAGCACGCTCTAACAATACCGCAACTGCAGGAAGTGTTTTGCCTTCAACGAATTCAAGAAATGCACCGCCACCTGTAGAGATATAGCCAATTTTGTCAGCAACTTCGTATTTATCGATCGCAGCTAAAGTATCGCCACCACCTGCAATCGAGAAACCTTCAGATTCCGCAATCGCTAAAGACAATGCTTTAGTACCTTCACCGAACTGATCTACTTCGAATACGCCGACTGGACCATTCCAAAGAATTGTTTTAGACGTTTTCAGGATTTCAGCAAATGCTTTTGCAGTTTCTGGACCAACGTCAAGGATCATGTCATTGTCAGCAACGTCTTCAACTTTCTTCACAGTCGCTTTAGCCGCAGCTAATGAACCCAGGAAGTCATCAAAGTTGATTTCAGATGCATCAGCAACCACAACATCAGTAGGAAGTGGAACTGAAACTTTTGCGGCAATGGCTTTCGCTGTATCGATCAGGTCATTTTCACATAGTGATTTACCTACATTGTAACCAGCAGCTGCAAGGAACGTATTTGCGATACCACCACCAACAATCAATTGATCACAGATGTCAGACAATGAAGTCAAAACATCAAGCTTGGTAGAAACTTTAGAACCCGCAACGATCGCAACCATTGGTTTTTCAGGTGTTTTCAATGCACGGCCCAATGCATCCAGTTCAGCCGCCAATAAAGGACCTGCTGCTGCTACTTTAGCTAAACGAGCGACACCTTCAGTTGATGCTTCTGCACGGTGTGCAGTACCGAACGCATCCATCACGAATACGTCACAAAGGGCTGCATATTTTGCTGCAAGTTCAGGATTGTTTTTCTTTTCCCCTACGTTGAAACGGCAGTTTTCCAGTAAAACCACTTGACCCGGCTGAACTTCAACACCATCTAGATAGTCTGTGAAAAGTTTTACTTCCTGACCCAATGCTTCAGTCAGATAAGCTGCTACAGGTGCAAGAGACTGTTCAGCCTTCGGCTCACCTTCAACTGGACGACCAAGGTGTGAATACACCATGACAGCCGCGCCCTTTTCTACTGCAGCTTTAATTGTTGGTAATGCAGCACGTAGACGCGCATCGCTAGTGATTACACCATTTTTAACCGGTACATTTAAATCTTCACGGATCAGAACACGTTTACCCGTCAGGTCAAGGTCAGTCATACGCTGAAAGTTCATTGTAGAGCTCTCTTTATAGATATTAAAAACGAGGCGATTTTAAATGATTATGCAGAAAAAGGTTAGCATCTTTTGCAGAAAACATTATGAATGCCAAAGTTTTGTTATGATAGAAAAAAGCTTCTTCCAGATTCAGTACCTATGTCGATACATCCTGATCCTAATCTTAACCGTCTCAATGTTCTAGGCGAGCCTTTGGCAAGCTGTTGTTTTGATCCCATTACTGGGTATTTCCGTAATGGCTTTTGCCATACCGCACCTACCGATCTGGGACAGCACACTGTCTGTGCACAGATGACCTCTGAATTTCTGAATTTTTCCCAGAAATTGGGCAATGACCTGATTACACCATTACCAGAACTGGGATTTCCTGGACTGCAACCTGGTGATTTCTGGTGTATCTGCGTGACACGCTGGGTAGAAGCTTATGAAGCTGGACAAGCGCCACCGATCAAGCTGCAAGCCTGTCACAAAGCTGTCCTTGCTTATGTTCCTCTCCATATTTTAGAAGAATACGCTGTCTAATGAATACCGCAAAAATCATCTTGGCTTCTTCAAGCCAGACCCGTAAAGAACTGATGAACCGTCTACGTCTTGATTACGTATCGGTCGTCCCGGACATAGATGAATCACCCCAAGGTGAAAATCATGCGGATGAATTAGCCAAACGCCTGGCTTTTGAAAAATCTCGTCATGTCGCTGAGCAACATCCTGATGCAATTGTGATCGGTTCTGATCAGGTAGCCTGGCGTGAAGGCGCACCAGATATCTTTATGGGTAAGCCTTTAACAATAGAAAAGGCCATTCGCCAGCTGCAGGCCAATTCGGACAAGATTGTGTATTTCAGTACGGCGCTCAGCGTTCAGCAGAAATCTACCGGTTTTGAACGTACGCTGGTAGAACATTACAAAGTCAAATTCCGCAAACTGTCTCAAGCGGAAATTGAGCGCTATGTAGAGATCGAACAGCCCCTGCATTGTGCCGGTAGTTTTAAATGTGAAAGCCTTGGGATTAGTCTGTTTGAAACCATGATCGGTCAGGATCAAACTACCCTGATGGGTATGCCGATGATTCAGCTATGCAATATTCTGCGTGAGCTAAAGATTTTAGTTCCTTAATCTCCTTTATTTTAGGCTTTATTTATGTCCCTACCTTTAGACGTTTTAGGCGGTATTACCGCTGAACAATTCCTTGCCGAATACTGGCAGAAAAAACCGCTGCTGGTGCGTAATGCCATGCCTGAAATCGCAGGCCTGCTAGAACCTGATGATGTCATGGAGCTGGCACTTGAAGAAAATGTCACTGCACGTCTGATCAAGCAGAAAGATCGTGATCCAAATCAGTGGTCGGTCAAGACATCTCCTTTATTAAAAGCTGACTTCCAGAAGATGCCTAAGCTTTGGACTTTACTGGTTCAGGCTGTGGATCACTATTCTTTCGACCTGTCTGAACTCTGGAAAAAGTTTGCCTTTATCCCTCAATGGCGTCGTGATGACATCATGGTGTCTTATGCACCTCAAGGCGGTTCAGTCGGTCAACATTTCGACTTTTATGATGTTTTTCTGGTTCAAGGCTATGGTCATCGCCGCTGGCAACTGGGGCAAATGTGTGATGCCGAGACCGAACTTGTACCGGGGCAGCCATTAAAATTATTGCCAGAAATGGATGTGCATTTTGATGAAGTTCTTGCACCCGGTGATTTGCTGTATATTCCACCCGGTCTGTCTCATTACGGCGTAGCAGAAGATGACTGTCTGACTTTCTCTTTTGGTTTCCGTATGCCAAATGTCAGTGACATGATGGACCGTTTAGGCGATAAATTTTCGGAAAATGAAGTCTTACGCAATCCATTGACTGACATCATTCGCGATCATATCAGTGCTGCGGGTGAAGTCACAGGCAATGAACTTGAATATCTGAAAGGCAAAATCATGGAGCAGTTGCATAACTCCAATGTGCTTGAAGATGCCATCATGAGCCTGATGTCAGAACCAAAATATGAAGAGAATATTCCGGAAGCTGAAGAAATTGGTACAGGTGATCTGGAAGAAGCACTTGATCAGGGCTATAGCCTGATGCTTGAACCCGCTTCACGCTTACTCTATACAGAAGAAGATGGTGAAACCTTATTCTGGGCCAATGGTGAGGGAATCTGTATTTCTGAAGCATTTACTTCAAAACTGAAGCAGATTGCTGATGGTGCGCGTGTCTTATTGGATGAAGATTTCGCTGACGAAGATATACTGGAGGATGTTGCTGAGCTATTGAATGATTCTGTACTGATGCTAGTGCCACCGGCTGAAGAAGAGTAAGTTTTTATATCTCGGTCATTTTAAGTCTATAAAAAAAGAGGATCATATGATCCTTCTTTTTTATGTATGTATAATTTTGAGATGATTAAGGCTGATAGAGTTCCATCACCACGTGTACGCAAGTATCGCCTTTCGCAGACTGAATATCCAGCATTCCACCCATGCGTTCAATACGCATTTTCATACTGCGCATACCAATGCTCATGCCATTTTTCTGCACCATCTCCGGATTAAAACCGATACCATTGTCCTGAATTTTTAAAGTCAGTTGATGTGGTTGTGTATATTCCATACTCACACTCACTTTTGTGGCCTGACTATGCTTGATAATATTGGTCAAGCTTTCTTCTACCACACGGATCAGGGTCAGACATTGTAAAGCCGTAGGTTCACGCTGCCAGACTTTAGGAAATGACCATTCTACGGCGATATCCATTTCTTCCAGCAATTGAGTAAATCGGTAACGTACTGGCGCAATCCAGATCACTGGCGTTTCAGGCACTTTATTGTCAATAGAAGAACCGCTATCGATGATTTGACGCAGGTCATCCCTAAGCAGCTTCAGCATAGATAAAAACTGTCGATTGGAAATGTTTTCGGTACTTTGATCCACCAGAATCATGGAACGCACAATCGAGCCACCTAGTCCATCATGCAGTTCATGTGACAGATTAATCCGTTCCTGCAAACGCACATTATCCAGTTCCAGCTTATGCTGATCACTCAGGCTTTTATTTAGATCTGCACTGACTTGCCGTACTTTTAATTCTAACTGCGTATTAAATTTTTCGATTTTTTTAATATTACGATTCAGTCGTGTCCCCATAATTAGCACGACAAACAGGATAATAATCGGTGATGTATAAGGTGATAAAGGTGAGAATTCACTAACCGCCGTTTGACCCAGAATGATCAGATCTATAATGACACACAGCAAAATTCCCCACAGACAAAGCATCAGAAACAGATATTCGCCATTTCGAGTTTTAATTGCCCAGTAGCTAACATAGATGACACAACTAATATAAAGCAGCACATAGCAGACAAAAGCAACACTGAGCACTGCTTCTAAATGATCTAAAGAACTGGCTATGATGAATAGACTGAATAAAGCAGTCACCCCGATAAGTCCCCGCTCCAAACGCTGAAATTTCTGCTTCAAGAACCGAATTAGATACAGACAAAAACAGTGCATATAGAGGATAAAGAAAATCAGATTGGCTTTACCGGCCCATATACTGGAGGGAAAAGGAAAATTCTCTGTGGTTAATACATTGGAGATAAACAGAATCCACAATAATGAACTCAACGCCAGCCAGCCAAAAGTGGTTTCTGAACGTCGGAATAGCCAGATAATCAGGCTAATGACTCCAATCGTACCGGATAGAATCATATTGATCTGAAAGAGCGTACGGCGATCCCAGATCTTTTTTGAGTAATGCTGGTCATTGGCCATGATGTTGTGAAATTCAATTCTGCCAAGCCCTGCACCCTGGAAACTATAGCCTCGTACATAAATCAGCAGTTCATTGTCTGTCTGCTTCAAGCCCGCAATGGGCAAAATCCAGTAACGTGGTACATTCCAGCTTTTAGACAAAGGCTCTTGCAGGTTTTGATCCGACCACAGCAGATCATCATTCAGGAAAACAGCTCCAGCAGAGTTCAGATAATCAATATCAAAAACAATGGGTTCAGCGAGACGTATATTGTCCTGACAAGACCAACCCCAGCGAATTTTATACCAGGCACCCCCATTATATTTCGGCCAGTTATTTTTCCAGTTATCCGGTAATGTCACAGGTTGCCAGCCCGCATCCGGAATTTCGAGATGACTTGGGACTTGAACTTTTTGTTGCTGTTCAATGTTCACCTGACAAAGCTCGTTAATCTGAAAATTATTCTGTGCCAAGCTGATGCAAGAGAATAGGCTCAGCCAGCTCCCTATCATTAATAGAGCGAAGAGCCTTAGTCTTTGCCCAAACATCTTGCTAACAGACAGCATTCGCACTAAAGAATACCTAAATGCCGGGCGGTGCTGACTGCTTTGGTCCGCTTGCTAACAGAGAGTTTGCGGTAAATATGCTTGATATGACTTTCAACGGTATAACGTGACACGCAGAGTTCATCAGCAATTTCACGATTGCTGAGCCCCTGTGCCACCAATGAAAGAATTTCTTTTTCCCGTTGAGTCAAGCTTTCCTGTTCAGGATCAAGTACGATCTGCTCCAAAGAGGAAGATGGCTCTGAACTGGAAATCTGCTTGAGAATTTCCCGTGCAATAAAAGGATCAATGGGTGCACCGCCACGCAAAATACTACGAATTGCCAGACTTACTTCTGTATCATCGCGTTCCTTGAGTACATAACCGGTTGCCCCCGCCTTAATTGCTTTTAACAAGCTATCCTGAGTGCTCCAGGCAGATACCACTAGTATTAAGGTTTGTGAACCGAGCTCATGTATTTTTTCAATAATGGAAATGCCATTTCCATCTGGCAGTCCAAGATCAATCAGTGCTAAACAGAACGGTTCTTGTTGCAGAAGATATTCGGCTTCCCTGACATTATTGGCGAACAGCAATACCTCATCACTATATCCCAGATCCTTCAAAATATTTTTTAAACGGCACTGAATGACATATTCGTCTTCAACAATTAATACAGGTACCGGTAGTACGGCGTCTTGTGCTGTCATAAGCACACCCCTTATCGTTATTCTTATTACCCCATTGAAATTAAAATATAAACAAAAAAAGAAGAAAAATCATGAGTTTTTTTAACTTTATTGTGAGTAGCTCTAAGTATGAATAATTTTGAAAGCAGAGTTCTTGTTCTTGGAAAATTTAAATTTATAAACCATAAAAATGCCATCTATTTTCAGATGGCAATTTTTTATCTTCCAAATATTAGGAGCAGTTTATTTTTTGCTTTTCTTCTCAGGACCATATTGCTGCTTCAAATACTCCACAATATCTTTGGACTCAAACATTTTTGTATTGGTATTTGGGTCAACGAGATAAGGAACCTGAATATTATCTCCCATTACTTTTAAGACCTGTTCACGCTTACCACCCGGTAAAGGTTCATATTTCCCCGGTTTTAAACGCAGTTTTGCCAGACCTTGATCCTGCCAACGTTCTTTTGCCACATTATGATAGATGTAAGGGATTTCCAGTTCAGACAATACGCCACGGACAATACGGGTATATGGACTGGCTTCAAAGCCCCACAGCTCAAGAAGCTGTTCAGGCGCAGGGCTATTCTTCGACAACGGTTTAGCCATGCCACCACGTAGACCATTCACCATCGTACCTGCAATGGCAGCAACCGGCACTTTTGGATAATTTGAATATTTGGCTGGAGTCTTACCTGTCTTGCCATAATGCTTAAACAGGTGATGAATAATATCCTGAGATTCGTATAGCTTATCTCCGGTATTTTCATCTACTAAAAATGGAAACTGAAGTTTGCCACCTTGCTGTTTCACTTCGGGACGAAAGCGTTTACCGCCTCGTGGGCACGGATACACTTCATAATCGAGGTTCAGTAAAGTCATCACCTCACGAACACGACGACAAAATGGTGATCCTTCATATTCATAAAGCTTGAGAGGCTTTTCAGGCTGATTCGGAAATGGTGTCCCGGTCGTACCACGTCCACCTTCCAGAAATGCGGATGCCAATGCCTGTGCTACTTTAATCTGATGGCCTAACATATCGTCTGTCCTCTTTATTATTTTCAAACCGTGAAAGCAGCAATCTAAACTGCCTGACTTCCACGGTATAGCTTGTTTTTGTATATTTTCAATAACCGGAATTAGTCCACCAGTTGCTCTTTGGACAGGACAATGCCGTTGTTATCAGCATAGACATACTCGCCTGATTTAAAGGTCACGCCACCAAAATAAAGCGGCACATCTACCTCACCAATCCCCTTACGGTTGCTCTTTTGAGGAATAGAAGCTAAAGCATGTACACCAAGATCAAGCTCAGCAATCGCATCGACATCACGGACACAGCCGTAGATAATTACACCATTCCAGTGGTTTTTCACCGCAGACTCAGCAATCAGGTCACCCATCAATGCACAACGCATCGAAGCACCACCATCTACAACCAGAACCTTGCCGGTACCATCTGTCGCCAATAACTCTTTTACTCGAGAGTTATCTTCAAAACATTTTACGGTCACAATCTGGCCGCCAAAGCTTTTACGTGCACCATAGCTTCTAAAGAATTTGCCATCCAGGCATGGGGTGACCACCTGCAAGTTTTTATCCGGATTGTCATCAAGCAGGTCACAAGTTACAAATGGTACGCTGGACACGATTTTTTACCCTCATTTCATTTTTTGTATGGCTAAATTATCATAAATTTCAAATTTCACAGTCTGATTCAGCGCTGCATATACCATAGTATGAGCCACCTGCTCTGCTGTCACTGGCTTGTATTTAAAAGAATCGGGGATGAAATGCGAAAACTTGTCAAACAGGTTCTGTGCCGCGTCTTCCAGTAAACGCTGATGATCTCGCTCACCAATCAACAAAGAGGGTCGGAACAAGCTGATACGCTCCAGAGACAAGGTCTGGATATAATCCTCTAATTCACCCTTTACCCGGTTATAGAACAGTCTGGATTTTGAATTGGCACCCATCGCACTAATCAACAGATAATGAGCATCCGTTTGCTGCACCAGTTCGGCAAAATGGGCGTTGATGGTGTAATCGGTATTATAAAAAGCTTCTTTGGAGCCGGCTTTCTTTAGCGTGGTACCCAGACAGCTAAAGGCATGAGTATGGCCACTGACATCCTGATCATTGAGCATTAAGAAATCCTCAACGACCACCTGCTTGACCTTGTGCCACTGTTCAAATTCTGGTTGATGTTTACGCACGATGACGCTAATACGCTTACAACTAGGTTCATTTACCAGCTGTTGTACCAAAGTCTTTCCGACCAAGCCTGTAGCGCCAATCACGATAGGATATGTAATGGTTTTAGTCATTTTTTGTACGATCTCCCTGCTTAGATACTAATCTAACGTTTTCTTTAGAATTTTTCTGCAACTAAAATGTTGTCAAAGCATGTCAAGACTTGACTTAAGCCCATAGTTTCCTCAAAATATGGCACTTGTTTACGGGCTGGTGATAGTTCTTCTGATGTGGTTTTCAGTTGAGTTTCAGCCCGCCCAGACCAATCTATTTCAAGGAGTGCACGAGTGGCAAACTCTGCTCAAGCAAAAAAACGTGCTCGTCAAAACGTTAAAGCACGCAAACACAACGCAAGCTTGCGTTCTATGGTTCGTACATATCTTAAACGTACAGTAGCTGCTATTGCTGCTGGCGACTATGCTGTTGCTACTGAAGCTTACAAAAAAGCTGTTCCAGTAATCGACCGTATGGCTGACAAAGGTATCATCCATAAAAATAAAGCAGCTCGTCATAAGAGCCGTTTGAACGCGCAAGTTAAAGCATTAGCTTCTAACTAATCGCAAATCAAAAGAAGCCCTTTTAGGGCTTTTTTTGTGCCTGAAATTTAATACCAATTCAACAATAAAGAATGATGAATACCAGAATTTTTTCCAATCCTAGTTATAGAAATCTTTTACTTAAATAAAAATAGAATACATTATTCATCCTTATCCATAGAATGAGGTGTTGTGGTCTGATCTTGCTGCGCATTGTCTGTATCACGCTGACAGGCAGTTAATCCCAGCATAACGACCAGACTTAAAATTGTGATTATTTTCATGATGACTCCTATGCTTCCAAAATTGGTTTAAATATCAGCATAGTGATATTTCATCGTTACTCTATTTCACTTTCATACGATAAATGTAAAAAAGCTCAACCTAAATGATTGAGCCTTTGAATTATTTATTTACCTTTAATTCGGCATTCTGAAATTGGGAAATATCCAGCTCATGCACTTTGCCACGCCAGATCCATTTTAGTTTAGATTCCTCAAATACATCGCCTTCAAACCAGACAAACAGACCTTCCATCATTTTCGGCCAGTCTTCACGACTGACTTCCTGATGCCCAGACATCACTGCAATCATAGCTGCCAGAATGGTGTCATGACTGACCGCCAGACTGAGTCCATACAGCGTTTTCGGATGAGTGTTGTAAATTAATTCCAGTACATCCACTACGCCATTAATGGGATGTTTCATTCCGGGCAAGGCATTATTGACGAAGCTATTGATAAAGCCCAATGCCCCCTGTTTTTTGAAATATGGCCCTGCTTTTTGAATATCCAGTACAAAGCTGCCTGGCTCAACCAGCAAACCCTGTTCAACGATTTCAATCTTATGGGTATGCGGTGCTTTATCCGTTGCATCTGCCCCCTCGATCATCAATGCTGCGGTATCTACACAGCGCTGAATCGGACTCGATATACAATGCTGGATATGCCGATCTGTCTGATTGACCAGATAAGCGCCCCATTCCTGCGCCAGATCACGTCCTTGCGGCGTCAACTGCAAATCATAACCTGCCAGTCCCTGACCAGCGACATCTTCACGCAGAGAATGCCGCGTAAACAGAGTCACAGGTGTCTTGGTATCAGGCAATAAATCTATTGCACTGAGCATACTTGGTGGAAGCAGTTTTAATGCCACAATCTTGCCAACTGATCTATCAACGGAATCTTCCTCACTATACCATGAACGGCTATGAGCTCAATCATTGTCTTGCATGTCTGCCAGTGCCCGTAAAGCCAGTGCTTTCATTGCTTCATTCTTATAGGCGATAAACCCGCCATTCAGTAAGGTCTTGCGCTGATTGTAGATGAATGGCCGACCTTCCAGATCAACCAACCCTCCGCCAATCCGCTCGAGCATGCATTGACCGGCACTGGTATCCCACTCAGAGGTTGGATGGAAACGAGGATAAATATCTACCCGGTCTTCAAGGATCATGCAGAATTTATAGGCACTTCCTGCCTTGAACTCGGTGTACGCGCCAAGTTTAGCCAGGCTTTGCAGATACTCGATATATTTTGGCTTCTGCTGACTGCTCTGACTCAGACCGACAAAGACATCCTGATGATCGGTAGCTGACTCATAGCCAAACCATGCCTGATTCTGAATATCGTATTTAATCGGCAAGCCTTCTTCAGGACAGAAATAAATTAGCTGCTGCGCAGGAACCGCCAGAATCGCAAAGGTAGTCAGACTGCCTCTGACCAGACTCAAGTTAATAGTGAATTCTGGGCGCTGATGCAAAAACTCTTTAGTGCCATCCAGAGGATCAAGTAACCAGAAATCTGTCCAGGCATGACGCTGATCCTGCTGCCCCTCTTCTGACAATAAAGGCAATTCTGAGATTTCCGCTAAAGCTTGGGTTAAATAACTATTCACCCGATAGTCTGCCTGGGTCACAGGAGAATCATCACTTTTCTTGACAATATCAAACGCAGCACCTGAACAATAACGCTGATATTCTTCTCGCAAAATTTCACAGGCCTGTGTCAAAATGGGCACAAACTGCAAAATCATCGGATCTTGTGGTGCTATTGTCGCTTTAAACATAGAAAACCTTATATGTCGAATTGCTCAGAAAAACCGCCTGTCATTTTTGATATGGACGGAACTTTACTTGATCTTGCCTACGATGATTTCATCTGGAACGAGTTATTACCGGTCCGTTATGCTGAAACACATGGCTGTAGTCTGGAACAGAGCCGCGAAACGCTTTATGCATTCTATCAGCAACATAATCATACCCTAAACTGGTACTCTTCTCGCTTCTGGACGGCTAAAGTCGAAGTCGATGTTCTGGCCATGCAAATTGAGCATAAAGATAAAGTTAGCTTACGCCCTTATTGCCTGGAATTACTCGATTATCTTAAAAATAATGGCTATCCGATCTGGCTTGCCACCAATGCCGACTGTGCAGGACTCGCCTTCAAACTGGATCATCTGAATCTCAAAGATTATTTCAATGTCATTGTCAGCTCGGAAAGCATTGGACATGCCAAGGAATTTGTAGAATTCTGGCAAGGTCTGAATGCTTTGCACCCCTTTGATCCTGAGCAGGTCTATTTTATTGATGATACCGAAAAAGTCCTGAATGGCGCCAAGGCTTATGGCATCCAGAACCTGTTCTGCATCCAGCAACCTTCTTCCAGTAAAGTTGCACGCCAGACTTGCAATTACCCGATGCTGCACCAATTAACAGATTTAATCACTCATTTAAATCAGTCTGAGGTAAACAAGCAATATGCGTAAATCGTCTTTACCCGAAGATGCGGTAGGCATGCGTATAGATAAATGGCTGTGGGCGGCACGTTTTTTTAAAACCCGTTCCATTGCCAAGAATGCTATTGAGGGCGGTAAAGTCCATCATAATGGTGAGCGTGTAAAAGTATCTCGCGAAGTCCGTGTGGGTATGGAGTTGACGATTCAGCAAGGTATCGACAAAAAAACCGTAGTTGTAAAAGAACTTTCTGATGTTCGTGGTCCTGCACCTGTGGCACAGAAACTGTATGAAGAAACTGAAGTCAGTATCGCTCGCCGGGAATTGATTGCATCACAAAGAAAGTTGCATAATCTAGCGCGTCCCGATCATCGGCCAAGCAAAAAAGATCGTCGAGACATCAGTCGATTCAAGAATGAAAATAGTCAGAACTTTGATCAACATTGGTCATATAATGATGATTAAATTCAAGCGTCAGCATGTGTCGTAACACTGCTGGATTTTATAGAACACAAGGGAAATTTCTGTCACTATATTCCTGTGGAACGAAGCTCTAATGTAAGACATCCACTTGAGTACTAAGTTTGTGACATCGTATTGAGGTTGTAAGATGGATGAGAATAAAAACAAGGCGCTCAATGCTGCCTTAAGCCAGATTGAAAAACAGTTTGGTAAAAACACAGTGATGCGTCTTGGTGACAATACCGTGCAAGCAGTTGAAGCTGTATCTACAGGCTCTTTAACGCTTGATATTGCACTCGGTATTGGTGGTTTACCGAAAGGCCGTATTATCGAGATTTATGGTCCTGAATCTTCAGGTAAGACCACAATGACATTGCAAGCGATTGCTGAATGTCAAAAAGCTGGCGGTACATGTGCATTCATCGATGCCGAGCACGCGCTTGATCCTCAATATGCCCGTAAACTCGGTGTAGATATTGATAACCTGCTGGTTTCTCAACCAGACAACGGTGAACAGGCACTTGAAATCGCTGACATGCTGGTACGTTCTGGTGCGATTGACCTGATCGTAGTCGACTCTGTTGCTGCATTGACGCCTCGTGCCGAGATTGAAGGCGAAATGGGTGACTCACATATGGGGCTGCAAGCACGTTTGATGAGCCAGGCACTGCGTAAAATTACCGGTAATGCCAAGCGTTCAAACTGTATGGTGATTTTCATTAACCAGATCCGTATGAAGATTGGTGTAATGTTCGGTAGCCCGGAAACCACAACTGGTGGTAATGCACTTAAATTCTACGCTTCTGTACGTCTGGATATTCGCCGTATCGGTCAGGTGAAAGAAGGCGACGAGATTGTAGGTTCTGAAACCAAAGTCAAAGTTGTGAAAAACAAAATGGCACCTCCATTCAGAGAAGCTCTGTTCCAGATTCTGTATGGTAAAGGTGTTAACCATCTTGGTGAACTGATTGATCTTGCAGTACAGCAAGAAATCGTTCAAAAAGCGGGTGCATGGTATTCATATCAAGGCGACAAGATTGGCCAAGGTAAGAACAATACCATCCGTTATCTTGAAGAACACAAAGAACTGGCGGATACTATTGAAAAACTGATCCGTGAGCAACTGCTTACTACAGGCAAAGTAGTCGAAGATAAAGACGAAGAAGAACCAGCAGACTTTCTGGATGCATAATCCTTAAACGTTATAACAGAGCGCCCTACGGGGCGTTTTTGTTATTATGGAATAGATATTTTAATCGAGATCAATATGTCAGACGCAAAATTCAGCAAACTTTTGGACTATGATGCGATTAAACAGCAGTTTGGTGATGCTGAAGATTCAGTCACTCCTGCACCTGTTAAGTCACAGGCTTTGCCAGAATTTGATCCGGAAGACAGCTTATTTGGTAACTCCGATAAAGAGCAGAATAAACCCGGTCTAACTGGCACCCGTTTGCGTTCTTATGCCTTTGCTGTATTGACTCGCAAAGAATACTCCAAAGCTGAACTCATTGAGAAACTGGCGCTTTATGCAGAAGATCGCAATGAAGTGGTCACTTTGGTGGAAGAGCTATCTAGAGAAAACTATCAAAGTGATCAACGTGTCGCTGAAATCATGTTGTCGAGCCAAAAGCGTAAAGGCAAAGGTCCCAATCAGATTAAAATGAAGCTGAAAAGCAAAAAAATTGATACTGCCCTGATCAGTGAAGAACTCAAAGAAACGGACTGGGTACAACAGGCTTATGAACTGAAACTTAGAAAATATGGTCCAGAAGTGACGAAAGATCCAAAACTTAAAGCTAAACAGATCCGTTTTCTGATGTATCGCGGTTTTGAAATGGATGCGATCATGAAAGCGATTAGCCGCAAGGCCGAAGATTAGTTCTTTTGTATTTGTGAAAATTACGCTTAGGCTATTTTTTATTTTCTTCTTTGCCATCCTGCTTAAATAGTTTCCCTTATTACAACTAATCCCAAACAACAAAAAGCTTTCAAAAGCTCAAATTAAGATAGTCTATTTTCATAATTGAATTTCAATATTCCAAACAATATAAACATCCACGAAAGCAGCTCTGGATAGAAATCTGAAAGTAAATATTAAAGGAATGAAATACAATAAAAATTAAGATTGAAAAATAAAGAGAGAATAGAGAAATTTTATAATTATAAATCTGGTGGCAACCCTACCAGCAAAGCTCCGGCACATCATAGATCTACTACCGTTGCTACCTTCCGGTCCTGGCGGGGTTCATAGAGTACAATTGCGAAGTAACCGGCAGGGCTACCATTACAGGAACAGAGTATAGAGATTTTTATTGAAGTTGCAAGGGCTGTATTTCAAATTTTCAGCATATGCTATCCGTTTGATTATTTTAAAAACAATATGCTCCAATATGTTGGTTTTTTAATATTCTTCACAATTAATTCATGAATATCGAAATTCACATGATCTTTGTAAAACCTTGTTGCAATTTCTAAAAATGCCGTTTTAAATGTGAAGCTATAAACGAGTTATCTCTTTTAGAATAAATGAGCTGCGGATACATAATCTCGCCAAGAATCATGGAACTTATATGATGTTTAAGAAACAGGTATTGTGTGCCCTCACTGCACTCTGTACAACCTCTCTTTTTGCTGCGATTCCTATCGAATCACGTGGACTCAGCCAAGGTGCTCAATCAAATAATATCAGCACTCAATCTGCCATTGCTACAGGCGCAGATGCACCTCAGACCAATACCAGCTGGCAGCTTATGCAAAAAAACCAGCAGCTTGAAAATGATCTACGCAGTTTACGTGGAAAAATCGAAGAACAAGAAAATGAGATCGAGAGATTAAAGAGCGAATTAACCAACCGCTATGCCGATCTGGATCAACGTCTTGAACTGTTGCAGCAAAAAATTGAACCTGCTGAAGATACCTCCGCGGAGGATAACCAACAGGATATTTCTCCCAGTTTAAGCTCTAATGCTCCAGTAGCCACTCATCAGGCATCCACAACGCAACAGCCGAGTGAGCAGGAAAAAGCGGCTTATACCATTGCACTGGATGCCTATAAAAATGGTGGTGCAGCTAAAGCTATTGCACCCATGCAGAATTTTATCAAGAATAATCCGAATAGTGTCTATATCAGCAATGCTCACTTCTGGTTAGCCGAATTTAACCTGTCCATTGACCCACCGAATTTTAATGAAGCAAAGAAGAATTATCTGATTGTGGTTGACCGCTATCCAAATTCTGCAAAAGCCTCTACTGCCCTTTATCAGCTTTATAATATTAGTAAGGATGTAGAAAAGAACACTACTCTTGCTTCGCAATATAAAGCGAAACTACTCAAGAACTATCCGAAAGCTGAAGAAGTTAAATTTTTTAAGTAAATAAAAAGTCCCATAAAAAAAGACACCACGAAGGTGTCTTTTTTTAATTCTACTTTCATTTCTTTAGCTTAGCGCACGATGCCACGCTTGGATTGTTCGAGTGAATCAATCAGACGTTGTGCTTCAGAAACTTCTGGAAGAATCTCGTTACGGATTTTCTCAATAGCTTCCTGAGTCGTTAAGCCAGATTTGTAAATCAGCTTAAAGGATTCACGTAAACCGTTAATTACGTCTTTCGACCAGCCTTTACGACGCATGCCTTCAACATTCATGGCAAATGCATGGGCCGGGTTACCCGATACCATCACATAGGCAGGAACATCTTTCAGAATCAGTGAAGCACCACCAATCATGCTGTAAGAGTCAATTTTACAGAACTGGTGAATACCTGAGTTACCACCAATCACGACATAATCGCCTACGTGTACGTGACCCGCTACACCGACATTATTTGCGAAAATATTATGATCACCAACCATACAGTCATGTGCAATATGGGTATTTACCATTAACAGGTTATGACTGCCAATCTTGGTAATACCTTTGTCTTGCACCGTACCACGGTGCAGACTGCAGTGTTCACGGATCTTGTTATAATCACCAATTTCCAGCCAGGTTTCCTCACCTGCATATTTCAGATCCTGGCAGACTTCACCGACACTGGCAAACTGAAAAATTTCATTATGTTCACCAATACGTGTGAAACCACCCACCACGACATGTGAATGCAGTTTGGTACCAGCACCAATCGTGACATTTGGCCCAATAATACAGTAAGGGCCAATCTGTACATCTGCAGCAATTACTGCAGATGCGTCAATGATGGCAGTTGGATGAATTAGGGGATTATTGCTCATGCCTGCTCGACTTTCAGATGGGAAACCATAATTTCCGCGGTTGTTGCGACAATGCCATCTACTGTGGCAATGCAATTATATTTATAAATGCCACGTTTTTGCATCACTAATTCAGATTTAAGTACTAATTGGTCACCAGCAACCACTTGTTTTTTAAATCGAACCTTTTCAGCGCCAGCAAAAAGGAATAATGAACCTTCTTTTGGAGTTTCATTATTCATGACAAAACCAAGAATACCTGAGATCTGTGCTAATGCCTCTACAATCAATACGCCTGGCATGATTGGATAGTTCGGAAAATGGCCTTGCAGAAACTCTTCATTAATTGAGACGTTTTTATAACCAACAATGCCATTTTCGGTAATATCAACAACGCGATCTACCAGCAGAAATGGATAGCGATGGGGCAAATATTCACGAATCTTTTGAATATTCATTGGCAATTCAGGCTTCGTGAATGTAGGCAAATTCGACTCTGTCATCATAATTATTTACGCAACTTAAATGTTGATTCAATGGACTCAATTTGAGATTGCATATGATCCAATCGTTTCACTAACTGGGTCAATGGCACATCTGCTAATTGTCTTAAGCGAACCACTGTGCGTTTCCATTGCTGATTTGGCAACAATCCCATGCCTGAAGAATAAGTACCTTCTTCAGTAATGTTATTTGTCACCATTGACATTCCTGTCAAGGTCACATTATCGGTAATATGTAGGTGTCCTGCTACCCCACAAGCCCCCGCGAGAATACAGTTTTTGCCAATCGTGGTACTGCCAGCAATCCCGCATTTGGCTGCGATCGCAGTGTTTTCACCAATCTTGACGTTATGGGCAATTTGCACAAGATTATCAATAATGACACCTTGTTCCAGAATTGTGTCATCCAGTGCACCCCGGTCAATACTACAGTTTGAACCGATCCGGACATCATCTGCAATACAGACTGAACCCAACTGGGCAATTCGATGCCATTTCCCTTGATAAGGTGCAAACCCAAAACCTTCACTACCAATTACGGTATTGGCATGGATCCGAACACGATTACCGATTTTTGTAGCACCTGTTAAAGTCACATGTGCATCAATAAAACAGTCCCGACCAATTTCAACCTGGTCGTCGATCTGAACGTGTGACTGGATAATCGTATTTTCACCCACCACACAATTCTCACCAATAACGGCATAGTGGCCAATATAGGCACTGTCAGCAATGATGGCAGATGGATGAATTTGTGCGGTACTTTCAATTCCCTGAATCGTATGTTTTTTCTCAAAAACGTGAGTCAGAATTGCAAAAGCCAGATAAGGATTGGCTACGACAATGAAGTTCTGCTGGGAAGTTAGCTGCTCTTTTAATTCAGCAGTCACAATTAAAGCGCCCGCCTTACTCTGAGCTGCCTGTTCGAGATATTTATCTGCATTGACAAATGCAAGGTCATGAGAGGTTGCATTTTCAAGACTTGCCAAACCTCTCAAACATAAATCTGCCTGACCTACATACTCACCTTGTACAAGACGAGCGAGGTCAGCTAACTGAAGTTTTTGATGATTCATCGATTATTTAATTGCATTAACCTTTTGAATCATTTTATCAGTTAAATCATACTTCGCGTCATAAGCAAGTACGGAATTTTTATTTAAAACCACATCTAGCTTGTTTTCTTGGCGCAATTGTTCAGCAGCACGCTTCAGATTTCCTTCAAAAGCTTTATTCACACTTTGCATGCGCGTTTGCACGGTTGCCTGTACCTGTTGCTGCACACCTGCCAGTTGAGTCGCTTTGCCTTCAAATTCTTTGGCTATTTTTTCACGTTCTGCCTGTGTTTTTGCAGCCTGACCTTTTTGCTTGATTGCAGTAAGGTCTTTTTGAAACTGTGCAATCTGTGCAGTTTGCGGCTTGATTTCATTTTCCAGAGTGGCATTTTGCTGCTTTAAATAAGTACTGTTTTGTACCACTTTTTCCAGATCAACGATTCCGTAATCATCGGCATGTGACAATGAAGTTAAACCCGCTAAAGCAATACCCATTGCCATCATCATTTTTTTCATGTTTTTACCCATTCAAAAAATTTTGCTCACAAAACCTGATGGCTTCATGAGCAAAATTTGTATTTAAGATCAAAATCTTCTTAGAAAGTACGCCCAATTTCGAACTGAACATTTTGAGTTTCATCACCGTCTTTATCATTCAACGGGTATGCATAGCTCAGTGATAATGGACCAATCATGGTAATCCAGGTGAAACCAGCACCTACGCTATAACGCATATTGCCTGCATCGAAACCAAAGTTATCTTTACAGTACTGTTTACCACTAATCGAGCTGCCATTCACGAAAATATTATCATTAGATACATCACACTGAGTATCAAATACTTGAGCACCTTCAGCAAAGAGTACCGGACGAACCTGACGCGCCCAATCTCCCTTAAATGGAACAGGCAGAACTAACTCAGTACCAAACTGAACTAAAGCATTACCGCCCACTTCTTCTGGGGATGGATCAGTTCGGCCGATGTCAGAGAAATATACGCCTGGATATTTAGGACCTAAGGTACTGTTTTCATAACCACGTACCGAACCATAACCACCGGCATAGAAGTTCTTATAGAAAGGCAGATCATTACCATAGCCTAAACGGCCATAACCACGCAGAACAAAGTCTTTGCCTAATGGGAAGAAAGCCTGTGCGTCATAGGTGAGCTTTTGATATTCCACATCACTACCTGGCAAGGCAATTTCTGCATTGACACGATGTGACATACCTGTAGTCGGGAACATTGGACGGTTCAAGGTATTATAAGACCAGCCCAGATTCAGGTTATAGGTCAAGAAATCGCCTTTAAACTCTTGACCATATGAAATAGTATCAAGTGGAGCACCATTTGCATCTACACAGTTGCCTGTTGCAGATTCAACCTGACCTGGACAGAAGTCACCACGCTTGGTTTCTTTACCACCATTACGTTCCAAATAGTCAGCCACATATGTAGATACATATGGCCCTGTGGTCACTTCAGTCTGGTCTATATTCAGACCCAGGCTTACACTCTGGTTCTCATCAATTGGATAACCAAAGTTAATACCACCACCCAAGCTGTCTGTAACATAGTTATTTACGTTATAGTCATCATCCAGCTTTGTTTTACGGTAGTAAAGATTATAACCGCGACGTACACCATCAATCGTGAAGTACGGATCCATTACACTCAAGTTATAATAATCTTGAGTTTCAGAACGTGACAGATCAATCGAAACACTATTCCCTGTGCCCAGGAAGTTAGTTTGACTTAGACCAGCCTGGAATGTTACACCACCACTTTGCGAGAAACCAACAGCTAGAGTACTGGTACCTGAATGCTGCTCTTCAACTGCCACATTCAAATCAATTTGATCTGGTGATCCTGGAATACGAACAGGTTTGATATCAACTGTTTTAAAGAAACCAGTACGTTCTAAACGTACTTTAGACAGGTCAATCTTCTCATTGCTTGCCAGCGCACTTTCCATCTGGCGCATTTCGCGACGCAATACTTCATCGGCAGTTTTAGAATTACCTGTGAAGTTGATCCGACGTACAGTCACTTGTTGACCCGGATTAATATAGTAGTTCAGGTCAACTTGTTTAGTTTCATTATTAATTTGAGGTACAACATTTACTTCAGCATAATAATAACCAGCATTACCATATTTACGTAGCAATAGCTGCTTGACCGCATTCACTCGTTCCTGAGAATAGGTATCACCTTCTTTATACAACTGCAAAGCTTGTAGCTCTTCAGGTTTATAAAGCGCATCGCCTAGGAATTTGGTTTGTCCAAACTTAAACTGTTCGCCTTCATTCACTGAAACTTCAATAAAGACATTCTTTTTATCTTCACTCAGATTCAGACTTGAATTGGTAATATTGAAGTTGATGTAACCGCGGTTCAGATACATCGCACGTAAAGCTTCCAAACTCGCAGCCATTTTTTCACGTGCATAACGGTCATTACGCGAAATGACCGAGCTCCAGCCACTTTCTTTAACAGCGAATGCCTGTTTGATATCTGATTCTTTAAAGACAGTATTACCGATAATATTGATATCAAAAACTTTAGCGGCTTTACCTTCAACAAAATCAATCAGCACTTCAACGCGGTTATTTGGTCGCGGTGTCGTTGTTACCGTAATATCAGCATCATAACGACCTTGCTGCATATATTGCTGTTCCAGCTCGGTTTCGACTGTTTGCAGTGCAGATTTCTTCAGCACCTCACCTTCAGCCAGACCCATTTTTTTCAGGCCTTCTTCCAGTGCTTCCTTTGGAATCAGCTTATTGCCTTTCAGCTCAATTTTCGAAATTATCGGACGTTCTACGACCTGGAATACCAAGGTATTGCCCTGTTGAACGGCTTTGATGTCATCAAATAGTCCAGATGCATACAGGCTACGAATCGCATTGGCAATGATCGGATCATTCACCCGATCACCACTGTTGATTGGCACCAAGCCGTACACATTTTCTGGAGTTAAACGTACCAATCCATCAAATTTTATATCTTGTACAATGAAGTCTTCTGCCGCATATACTTGTTGTGCTACTGCCATTGCACTAACGAGTGCCAAAGGCATAAATAAATGTGTGTGCTGCATGCCAGTCTTTTCCGCTGTTAATTATTCCATTTACGTTATTATAAACGCATAAAGTCATTAAATAATGCCAAAAGCATCATACTGCCGAGCAGTACCATACCAATTTTTAATCCAACCAATTGTATTTGTTCAGAAACAGGTTTACCACGAATTAATTCGATAAAATAATAAACCAGATGTCCGCCATCAAGCATTGGGATTGGCAATAAGTTTAATATCCCTAAACTTACACTCATTAGCGCCATAAAGGAAATAAAAGTTTCCCAACCCATTTCCGCGCTTTGTCCCGCCACTTTGGCAATGGTAATCGGGCCTGAAAGATTATCCAGACCAATCAGACCACGTACCATTTTGACGATCGAGTTCAGAATCATTGAAGACAGATGTGCTGTCTTGTCAAAGGCCATCACCATCGCCTCAACAGGCGTATAGTGAATCGTCTGTTTATATTCAGCAGGAATTGTCACCTTACCCGGATCGCTTTGCACTCCGAGCATACCGGTTACATTCCCCATATTGTCACGTTTGCCTTGCGGCATGACCTGAAGATGCACGACCTGATTACCACGTAATACATCTATCTTAAGTAATTTTTCTGGTGATGCCTGTACCACTTGTACCACATCGAACCAGTCTTTCATCTGTACACCATCAATCGCCAGAATCTTGTCACCTTCTTTAAGACCCTGACGAATGGCTGCACCATCTTCACTCAGTTTGCTCACCACAGCCGGAATTTCCGGACGATATGGCAAGAAACCTAATGTATCAAGAGGTGACTGACTTTGATCTTTAAGAAAGTCCTGAATTGGTAACTGGAATATCTTGTTTTCACCCGCACGGTCCGCCTGAATCGAGACCACACCAGTTTCACCCACACGATCCACCAAGGCATAACTCAGTTTTTCCCAAGTTTCGACTTGTGTACCATCTACAGCGACAATCTTGTCACCAGGCTGCATCTGTACAGTGGCTGCAGGTGTGTTTGGTAAGACCTTACCTACACGAGTATTCAGCTGTTCTTGTGCAGGTAAAAAAAGTACCCAAAACAGGACAACGGCTAAAAGCAGGTTAATGAGAGGACCCGCAGCAACGATGGCAATACGTTTCCAGGGATGCTGACGGTTAAAGGCTTTAGGCAAGTCTTCTTCTGCCACACTGCCTTCACGCTCGTCCAGCATTTTGACATAGCCACCCAAAGGCAAAGCTGAAAGCTGATATTGGATACCGGATTTTTTGGAAGTCCATTTTAGGAGGGTTGGCCCAAAGCCAATGGAATAGACCAGTACTTTAACGCCCAGTTTACGTGCCACAATGTAGTGACCAAACTCGTGAATCGCAATTAAGGGACCGAGTAATAGGATTGCGGCTGCAATAATAAACAAGGCGTTCATGTCTTAACTTCCTTTATTCACAACATATTGCTGTGATAAACCTCGTGCTGTGTGATCTGCATGCAGGATAGTATCCAGATCGTGTGCTGGTTGATTGTCCATCTGGTTCAGGACAGTTTCAACCACCTGAGGAATTTGGGTAAATCTGATTTGCTGATTTAAAAATGCAGCAACTGCAATTTCATTGGCCGCATTCAAAATTGTAGGCGCAATTCCACCACTCTTCATGGCTTGACGCGCTAATTTCAGTGCCGGAAAACGAACCACATCCGGTTCCTGGAAATTCAGTTGTGAATGCTTAAACAAATCCAGAGCCGGGATATGGGTACTGATCCGTTGTGGCCATGCCAAAGCATGTGCAATTGGCGTGCCCATATCCGGGTTGCCCATTTGTGCCAATGTTGACCCGTCCACATATTGCACCATGGAATGAATAATACTCTGTGGATGCACAACAACTGTAACAAATTGTTCTTGAACTGCAAACAAATGACACGCTTCGATAAGTTCCAGTCCCTTATTCATTAAAGTAGCGGAATCTACGGAAATCTTTTGCCCCATTGACCAGTTAGGATGTTTGCAGGCTTGAGCAGGTGTCACATCATGCAATTGTTCAAGCGAATGGTTCAGGAATGGACCGCCAGAAGCAGTCAGTAAAATCTGATGAACACCGAGCTTAGGTTGACCATTACGTTCGGCATCAAAGTAGTTTTGAGGCAGGCACTGGAAAATTGCATTATGTTCAGAGTCGACAGGCAATAATAATGCACCATAATCTCGCGCGGCTTGCATCATGATGTCGCCGGACATGACCAAGGCTTCTTTATTGGCCAACAGGACACGCTTACCCGCTTTGACTGCAGCCAATGTAGGAAGCAGGCCTGCCGCCCCGACTATTGCTGCCATCACAATATCAACATCAGCATGCTCTGCGACTGAAATTAAGCCCGCTTCATCCTGAAGAATTTCGATATCTGATAAGCCCTGCACTTGTAGCAACTGAGAAAGCTCATCGACCTTATTTGCAGGCACTACAGCCACTTTAGGACGGTACTGCCGACAGATTTCTGCCAGCTCAGTAATACGACTTTGCGCTGTCACAGCGAAAACCGAGTAAGCTTCAGGATGTTGCTGCAAAATTTTTAAAGTACTTTGACCAATTGAACCTGTAGCACCCAGTATACAAACAGCTTGTGACATTTATAAATCTACGCCAATAAGTTTTAAAACATATATGCCTGTTGCAAAGATAGGAGCTGCAGCAAGCAAAGAATCAATACGATCTAGTACACCACCATGACCCGGCAAAATACGGCCCGAATCCTTGATTCCAGCACGACGCTTAATCATGGATTCAAACAAATCACCTAGCACTGAACTAAACACGGTAATAACAGAAAGGATCAGGAACAGACATAGCTCTGGCCAGGTCATATCCAGATAAAGTGAAGCGACGACAACCACGATGAGCATGGAGGTAAGAATACCGCCGTATAGACCTTCTACCGACTTGTTTGGGCTGACATTTGGTGCGAGTTTTTTCTTGCCGAATTTGCGTCCAACAAAGTAAGCGCCACTGTCTGCACCCCATACCAGCAGAAACAGGTACATCAACCACCATGGGGAGTTTAGCCAAACCGAGAAGATTGCTGTAACAGCAGCAGAAACCAGTACAATCCCGATGCCGTGCAAGCTGACATTGTACCAGCCATCATAATCAGGATAGGTTTTAACCCAGTAGATACTCAGCAACCAGGTCAGGATAGATGCCGACCATAATAATAAGGCCACATCCCAATAGTATAAAGCCAGTGCAGATAAGGCTGCAGTCAGTAGACCATAACCCCACGCCACTGGCTTGATTACATTTTTACATTTTCGCGGCATGAGTTTAAACCACTCATAGCCTGCCACCCCGGCAGCCACAACCATCAATGCGAACATTGGATATTGTGATTTGGTCGCAAACATACAGCTCAGTACGACTGCGACCAGCACCAATGCGGTTATAATCCGCTCAAACATGTGTATTAATTCTCAAGTCTTTCTTGAAGAATCTGCTCTGATGTTTTACCAAAACGACGTTCGCGCCCGCCAAATACAGCAAGTGCGTCATCGAATTCCTCTACGGTAAATTCTGGCCATAAGGTCTCAGTAAAATACAGCTCTGCATATGCTGCCTGCCAGAGCAGGAAATTGGACAGGCGGAAATCTCCACCGGTACGAATCAGCAGATCAACAGGCGGCAAGTCACTCAAACTGACATATTGACCGAACACATCAGTATCAATTGCTTCAAGATCTAATTTATTTGTTAAAACATCCGCAGCAATCTGCTTTGCAGCTTGTGCCATGTCCCACATTCCACCATAGCTGATTGCAATGGTAAGCGTCATACTATCGAAATTAGCAGTCCTTTGTTCTGCTTGCAACATCAATGCTTGCAGTTCAGGAGATAAACGCGACCGATCACCAATAAAACGTAAAGCAATATTAAATTTTTGCATACGTGGCAACTGTTCATGAATCGTGTCTTCCAACAACTTCATGAGCAGGTCGACCTCATATTGGGGACGGTTCCAGTTTTCGCTGGAGAATGCAAAGACCGTTAAAGCCTGGATATTTCTTTTTCTACAATGTTCAACAATCGGGTCTAGAACCGTTTTTCCTTCACGGTGTCCATCGCCTTTCTGCATCTGATTTTTTTTGGCAAAACGATTGTTGCCATCCATGATGATGGCAACATGTTTTGGAAGACGGGAATTTTCTTCAGAAGCGGTCATTGATGAATTAGACCTTCATCAATTCAGCTTCTTTCGCAGCCAAGCGTTTGTCTACTTCAGCAACAAATTTGTCTGTGATTTTCTGAATTTCGTCAGATGCACGACGTTCATCATCTTCAGAAATTTCTTTTTCTTTCAACAATGCTTTGATGTCACCCAATACATCACGACGGATATTACGGATCGCAACTTTGGCATTTTCAGCTTCGTTACGTGCAACTTTCTGCATGTCACGACGGGTTTCTTCAGTTAGTGCAGCCATCGGTACACGGATCGCATCAGCAGTAATCGGGTTCAAACCAAGATCAGACTCACGGATCGCCTTATCAATCGCAGCAACCATTGAACGTTCAAATGGTTGAACCAGCAATGTACGTGAATCTTCCACGCCTACGTTTGCAACCTGATTCAATGGCACATCAGAGCCGTAGTAAGGAACCATGACGCCGTTCAAAATTGATGGATGCGCACGTCCGGTACGAACTTTAGCGAAACCATGTTCTAACGAGTCAAGAGACTTGTTCATACGCTCTTCTGCGTCTTTTTTAAGATCGTTAATCATATGATCTTCCTTACTTAATTCTTAAAAGATGTATTTACTAAATTAGGAGGTAGTATAAAGGGCTTTGTAGCTCACGTCATTAATTGGTGACGTGAGTTCCTTCTTTTTCACCCATCACCACTGAAAGCAATGCGCCAGATTTGTTCATGTCAAATACTTGAAGTGGCACATTGTGGTCACGACATAAGCAGATCGCAGTTAAATCCATGACGCCCAACTTCTCGTCCAACACCTGATCAAATGTCAATGTGTCGTATTTCACGGCATCTTCGTATTTGCTTGGATCTTTGTTGTAAACACCATCAACCTTAGTAGCTTTCAGGATCAGGTCAGATTCAATCTCGATACCACGCAAACAAGCTGCTGTATCCGTAGTAAAGAACGGATTACCTGTACCCGCTACAAATACGCACACTTCACCTTGAGTCAGATGACGAATCGCATCACGGCTAGAATAAGATTCAACCACTGCACCAATCGGTAATGCAGACATCAAACGGGTTTTGATATTACGGCGTACCAAAGCATCACGTAATGCCAGACCGTTCATGACAGTTGCCAGCATACCCATCTGGTCACCGGTTACACGACCTACCAGACCATCTTTTTGCAACTGGCTACCACGGTACAGGTTACCACCGCCCACGACGATACCGACTTGTACACCCAAACCCACGAGATGCGCAATAGAAAGTGACATCTGATCGAGCACTTGTGCATCGATACCCATGTCTTTGTTCCCTGCCAGTGCTTCACCAGATAGCTTTAGCAGGATGCGACCAAATCGTGGCTTTTTAGAATCCAACATCATAAAACTCCAAATTATTTAATATAAATTCTTTTAATTCAAAATCTTAAGCAGACTTGATTGAGATCAGCTTAGCAAATAAATCATATTCATCTGCATCAGTGATTTCGACTTCAAGCAAATCCCCTGCCTTAATCACACTTTTGTCGATATCTTCAACAAAAACATTACCATCAATTTCAGGCGCATCCGCATATGAGCGTGCTACAGCAACCGGGAATTCTTCTTCTAGATCATCGACTAGCACAGTCATTTTCTGGCCAATACGTTTTTGTAGCTTCGCTGCTGAAATTTCCTGCTGAACCTGCATGAAACGTTCATAACGTTCTTGCTTGATCTCTTCCGGCACATGGTCTGGAAGATCATTCGCCGTCGCACCTTCAACTGGTGAGTAAGTAAAACAGCCAACGCGATCCAGTTGTGCTTCTTTCAGCCAGTCCAGAAGCATCTGGAAATCTTCTTCCGTTTCGCCCGGGAAACCTACCACAAATGTAGAACGGATGACCAAGTCAGGACATTTCTCACGCCAAACTTTTAAACGCTCCAGTGTATTTTCACTGTGCGCTGGACGTTTCATCAGCTTCAGGATTCTTGGGCTGGCATGCTGGAATGGAATATCCAGATAAGGCAAGATTTTGCCTTGAGCCATTAAATCAATCACAGCATCTACGTGTGGATATGGATAGACATAGTGCAGACGCACCCAGATGCCCAATTGACCCAATGCTTCACACATGTCATAGAATTTGGTTTTAACTGGCTGGCCGTTCCAGAAGTCCAGTTTGTATTTGGTGTCGACACCATAAGCAGAAGTATCCTGGGAGATCACGAGTACTTCTTTGACACCTGAACGTTTCAGTGCCGCAGCTTCTTCAAGCACAGAACCGACTGGACGGGAAACCAGATCACCACGCATGCTTGGAATGATGCAGAAGGTACAACGGTGGTTACAGCCTTCTGATATTTTCAGGTATGCATAATGTTTAGGGGTTAAACGGATACCCTGCTCAGGCACCAGATCAATAAATGGATTGTGTTTTGGCGGCTCAGGAACATACTCATGTACCGCATCCATCACTTCTTCATATGCTGCTGCACCCGTCACTTTCAGGACATTCGGGTGCATTTGGCGAATTTTATCTTCGTCTTTTCCTAGACAACCTGTTACGATAACACGACCATTCGCGCTCATCGCTTCACCGATGGCATCTAAAGACTCTTGTACTGCAGATTCAATAAAACCACAGGTATTTACTACTACTAAATCAGCACCGTCATAATCCGATGCGACATCATAACCTTCAGTCTTTAACTGAGTTAAAATTCGTTCAGAATCTACCAATGCCTTAGGACAACCTAAAGATACAAAACCGACTTTGGGGGACTTCATGAATCTGCGCTCCACTAGAATGCGCGTATTGTATGTCTTTTCGCATCATAAAAATAGTTGAAATGGCCACTCTTTGCATCACGCACTAAAATAACGCCATAAAATATTCAATATAAAAGCTTATGCACCAAAATGAATCATTTTAGGTTTACAGCCTCAATTTAATCCGTTATACCTGAGTTTGATTGGGCATCCCCGTCAGATTTCGTGCATTTTTCAGCAAAATTTTAACAAGAGTTCTAAAGTTGGCGTGCATCTTGCTTAATTTGCCTCAAATCTGAACTTTGAAATTGTTATTTTGCTTTATGAAGATGCCATTGCGCCATTTTAATACAGGAAAACCACCGCTAATGGATCAGCCTCTTTCCATCGACTATCGCCTTTTGGTGGACAACCTGACCACTGCCATTATGCTGGTTGATAGTCATCTGAATATTTATTACTTAAATACGGCCTGCGAGGCCATGTTTGATGTCAGCCTGTTACGCGCATCAGGTACGCCGGTATTGAACATACTTCAAGCGCCGACAGATGAATTCAACACTGAAGAATCACTCTATAACACGCTGTATACCGGCCAACCTTATACTCGCCGTGAGGCGACGATCATCGTCAACTTTAAAGACATTCATGTGGACTATACGGTTTCCCTGCTCAATGCGGGCAAGCCAAATCATCCTTTATTGTTGATCGAGCTGAATCAGCGTGACCGTATGCTGAAAATCTCACGTGAAGAAAACTATATCCAGCAGCATCAAGTTGCGCGCCAATTAATTCGTGGTGTTGCACATGAGATCAAGAATCCACTCGGTGGCATTCGTGGTGCAACCCAGCTTCTGGCACGTAGCCTTGAAGATCCAAAATATAAAGAGTTCACTGACATTATTATTAGTGAAGTGGATCGCCTGAGAAATCTGGCAGATAGCATGCTCGGTTCACGCCAGCTACCAAGCTATGAAATGGTCAATGTGCATGAGCCTTTAGAACGTGTCCGCTCACTGATCGTGAATCAAACTAAAAAGAAAATTAAAATTACCCGGGACTATGACCTGTCCCTACCGGAAGTTCTGGCAGATCGTGATCAGCTCATTCAGGTCATGCTAAATATCTGCGTGAATGCCGTTCAGGCGATGACAGAAAACAAGGATTTCTTTGTCGAGCATCAACCGGAACTCATTTTAAGAACCCGGATTCAGCGTCTTTATACCATTAGTGGTGTGATTCACCGATCTGTGGTTCGAATCGACATTGAAGATAATGGCCCTGGTGTTCCAGACGATATTATCGAAGCCGTGTTCTATCCACTGGTGACCAGCCGTGCCAAAGGTACCGGACTAGGTCTCAGCATTGCTCAAAATATTATGCATCAACATAACGGAATGATTGAATGCCAGTCAGTTCCAGGAAAAACCGTATTTAGCTTATTTTTACCTTGGGAGTCAGATCATGTCGCGAAATAAAATATGGGTGATTGATGACGATCGTGCCATGCGTTGGGTACTAGAAAAAACATTTAAAGAAGAAGGTTTCGACGTTACTAGTTTTGAAGAAGCCCAGTCAGCACTTGATCAGTTGGGCGTAGATGCACCTGATGTGATCCTAACCGATATCCGTATGCCAGGTATTGATGGTCTGACCTTTTTAGGCAAGGTGAAAAATACCAATCCTGATTTGCCGGTTATTATTATGACGGCGCATTCGGATCTGGAATCTGCTGTATCCAGTTATCAAACAGGTGCTTTTGAATACCTGCCAAAACCATTTGATATTGATGAAGCATTGGCACTGGTCAATCGTGCGATTTTACATATCACCAAATTACAGCAGCAAGAATCTGCCAAATCTGCACCAACCATTCAATCGACTGAGATCATTGGTGAATCGCCTGCCATGCAGGAAGTCTTCCGTGCCATTGGTCGTTTGTCTCAATCACACATTACCGTGCTGATTAATGGTGAATCCGGTACAGGTAAAGAACTGGTAGCGCATGCCCTACACCGCCATTCACCGCGTAGCAATAAACCGTTTATTGCACTGAACATGGCGGCTATTCCAAAAGACCTGATTGAGACTGAATTATTTGGTCATGAAAAAGGCGCTTTTACCGGTGCAAATACACAGCGTCAAGGCCGTTTTGAACAGGCTAACGGCGGTACGCTATTCCTGGATGAAATTGGCGACATGCCTTTTGAAACACAAACGCGTTTGTTACGTGTCCTGGCTGATGGTGAATTCTATCGTGTAGGTGGTCACATTCCGGTTAAAGTTGATGTACGCATTGTGGCTGCAACGCATCAGGACCTGGAAAAGCTGGTACATGATGGCCGCTTCCGTGAAGACTTGTATCACCGTCTAAACGTAATCCGTATTCATATACCTAAACTGGCGCATCGCTCTGAAGATATTCCAATGCTGGCACAGCACTTCCTTGCGCGTGCAGGTAAAGAACTGGGTGTAAATCCTAAAATCTTGCGTCCTGAAACTCAGGAATATATGCAGAAGCTGCCTTGGCAAGGTAACGTGCGTCAGCTTGAAAATACTTGTCGCTGGCTGACTGTGATGATTACCGGCCGTGAAGTCTATCCTGAAGATCTGCCACCTGAATTAAAACAGATTCCAATTCAGCAACAGGATCCGGGTGCTCCAATTCCGAACCTAAATCAAATTGCGCCGCATCATTGGGATGAGTTACTGGGTCAATGGGCGATCCAGAAACTGAAAAACGGCGAAATGAAGCTGTTAGATGTGGCTACACCAATGTTTGAACGCACACTCATTAATGCTGCACTACAACAAACCCGTGGTCGTAAGCGTCATGCTGCGGAGCTTTTAGGTTGGGGACGTAATACCCTCACCCGCAAGCTGAAAGAGCTCGGCATGGACAGTGCAGATGACGATGAAGTAGAAGAAGTCGAAGGCCAGGCCTGAAATTAAAAAAGCACCCTTGGGTGCTTTTTTATTGCTTATATATAATAATGAGATTCTTACACTGTTAAACCGATATAACGTGAATAACCTGCCGCGCCTAGATCCGATTTTAAAATCAGATAATTCGGATAAGTACTTGTGGTGATTTCTTCGAACATGTTGACGATGTCATCATTGGCATGCAGTTCATCCACTGTTTTTCGCATAGTTTGCTCAAATTCATCGGTGATGTATTCAAAGCCGATATCCATGGCAATAAATAAGGTATGTTCACAGGGTTGAACATACTGCTCTTCTTGCCAATTAATGATGTCTTGATGGCAATGAGGGCAAGCGATGTTGTCTGTGGCTTGGATATCGAGTTCAACGAGTTGGTATGGCATTGGAATGATCTAGATGTGGAACTTTTGAATATTTTAGCAAATCCCAACATCATCGCAGTCATTCTTTAGAAAATTTCTACAACCATTGCACAAGCAATTCTTCCACCATTTCTTTACCTCGTAAATGATTCATCCAAGATGATGGAATTGCATCTACACCATAATATAAACCAGCTATACCACCCGCCACACATGCAGTCGTATCTGTATCATTACCCAGCGCAATTGCTGTCTTAATCACCTTTTCATAATCGCTAGCTTGTAGTGCGTAATATGCCGACTTTAAACAATCTACGACATAGCCAGTACCTGTCGGTCGATCCCAGTCATCACTTAAAATATGGTGCTCAAGCTCATCTAACGCACCATTCTGATCACTCAATTCACGCTTGAGTATTTCAATTGCTTCTATCCATGAATCTTGAATAGAACAACCATCTAAAATTTTACGTACCCATAAACAATATAATGCACAACATAATTTAGAACGGATATGCGCATGAGTCAGATGTGATTGTATAAATGCCGCCTCTATTAATTCACGATTAGAGCCTTGATGCCAGAGCGCTAAAGGCAATACACGCATCAGCGCAGCATTACCATTGGCATATTCATCATTTTTCGCAACTTGATTTAACTAGATACCCTATTGATAACGATGTATCGCATCAACCGTTTGAATTCCCACATCGAATACCTGACCATCGACAGCCATATAACCTGATTGGTACCAATCGCAAATCCGTTGCATAAAATCTTCAGGATTGAGTTTATTTTGATCTAACAATGAGGCCAACAAACATAATGCTTGTGCACCATCATCTGACCACGTTCCAATTGGAAGACTGGCATAAGTCCGCGCAAATCCTTTTGGGGGAATCATATCAATTTGTTCAATATCAGGCAGCTGGCTCGGCACTTTAAACTCATAAGGCACACCTACCGCATCACCAACAAGTAAACCGTAAATCGCGCCACGTATGTATTTTTCTCTATCCATGTTTTAGCTTCATTGTTGTACATTTCCCATAATTAACATAGCAAAATTACTGAATTTATTCATGAAATAATTGATCTTTTAATTTTTTTAACTTCATTAAATATAAAAAACCCGCATTACGCGGGTTTTTTATCACTTCAAAATCTTATGCAGATTTTTTCGCTTGGGCATTCTTACGAATCGTAATCATCACCAATTGAACTGCCGCAGGTGTTACACCCGGAATACGGCTTGCTTGAGCCAGTGTTTCAGGACGAATATCTTTTAACTTCAATGTAATTTCACGAGAAAGACCTGAAACAACATCATAGTCAAAATCAGCAGGAATCTTGGTTTCCTCTAAACGTTTCATTTGTGCAACGTCTTGATGCTGACGGTTGATATAACCTTCGTATTTCACCGCAATCTCAATTTGATCACCCACTTGTGGTGAAACTTCAGAACCTGTGAGCTCTGCAATTTGAGCAAAGGTGATGTTTGGACGTTTTAACAAATCAATTGCAGAACATTCTTTAGAAAGATCCGCACCCGTCATTTCTACGAATTTTTTACCCATTGGATTGTTTGGTGCAGCCCAAAGGTGTTGCAAACGACCTGTTTCTTTCTCTACAGCTTCCATTTTTTCACAGTAAGCTGCCCAACGTTCGTCATCAACCAGACCCATTTCACGACCGATTGGTGTTAAACGCTGATCCGCATTATCTTCACGCAACATCAAACGGTATTCCGCACGTGAAGTGAACATACGATACGGTTCTTTAGTACCTAAAGTAATTAGGTCATCAACCAGTACGCCCATGTATGCTTCATCACGTTTTGGTGTCCATTGTTCTTGATCCCATGCACGACGTGCAGCGTTCAAGCCTGCAAGCAAGCCTTGTGCGCCCGCTTCTTCATAACCGGTTGTACCATTGATTTGACCAGCAAAGTACAGGTTATTGATCGCTTTTGTTTCCAAAGTGAACTTTAATGCTTGAGGGTTGAAATAATCGTATTCGATTGCATAACCTGGACGAAGAATGTGCGCATTCTCCATACCACGGATTGAGCGTACCAATTCAAACTGAACATCAAATGGTAAAGAAGTAGAAATACCATTTGGATAAAGCTCATGTGTATCCAGGCCTTCTGGTTCAAGGAAGACCTGATGGGAGTCTTTATCAGCGAATTTATGAATCTTATCTTCAATCGATGGGCAATAGCGTGGACCTACACCTTCAATCACACCAGTGTACATCGGTGAACGGTCTAAACCGCCACGAATGATCTCATGAGTACGTTCATTGGTATGAGTGATGTAGCAATTCACCTGTTCAGGGTGCATAGACACATCACCCATAAATGACATGGTTGGAGACGGGAAATCACCCGGCTGCGGTATCATGACAGAGAAGTCGACTGAACGTGCATCAATACGTGGCGGTGTACCTGTTTTTAAACGACCTACAGGTAAGTTTAACTCACGTAAACGATGTGCCAATGAAATTGAAGGAGGATCGCCGGCACGACCACCTGAAGCATTGTTAAGACCGATATGAATCACACCACCCAAGAATGTACCTGCAGTTAGCACCACAGTTTTCGCATCAAAGCGAATACCCATTTGGGTCACGACACCTTTAACAGTATCGCCTTCAACAATCAGGTCATCTGCTGCTTGCTGAAAGATATCCAGATTCGCTTGATTTTCTAAAGTCTCACGAATCGCCGCTTTATAACGAACACGGTCAGCCTGCGCACGAGTTGCACGAACTGCTGCGCCTTTACGTGAATTCAGAATACGGAATTGAATACCGCCTTTATCGGCAGCCAGTGCCATTGCACCGCCCAAGGCATCAATTTCACGCACTAAATGTGATTTACCGATCCCGCCAATGGCCGGGTTACAGCTCATCTGCCCTAAAGTCTCAATGTTATGAGTTAAGAGTAATGTCTGTCGACCCATACGTGCTGCAGCCAGTGCTGCTTCCGTACCTGCGTGACCGCCACCGATAACAATGACATCGTATACTTTAGGATAGTGCATAGTGGTAAATAGAGAGATAGAAAAAGGATAGCTGAACATTATAGCAAACTTCCTTCCAAAGTTGACAAAATCACTTGAATTTATCCTTCGGAATTTACTCTGCCAGCCAATAAAGCAATGTAATTAAACTTTGCATACTTACTATATAAATTAAACATCTAAACTCAAAAAGTTACCCGACTCATATTGTTTAATATTGATTAGTTTTTAATCTATAAAGTGGTCACATTACAAACAAAGGTATACATGATGAATAAGAATATTTTCCTAGCAACAGCGCTCTGCGGTCTATGTTTCGCTCCATTTGCAGCCTCAGCAAATGATAAAGTCGAGAAGGTTTATAATGCCCAAAAATACCAGCAAGTTTGTAAAGGTAAATCAGAGGGCGCTCCTGTAAGTTTTGCTTACCGCGGCATTATCTGGAATGGTACCTGTCAGCAACAGTTCTTCCCTTCATCATCAACCAATATCAAAGGCGATGAACCTGAACTTTATACATCTTGTAGTTCAGGCGGCAAAACTTCAGCAACCATTAATGGCACTCAGGTCAATGGTAAATGTGCATTAGGCTTTACCCCTCCACGTCCACAGTCACAAATGCAAACTCAGCCTCAAACCCCATCTCAATCAGGGATGTAAATCACTATATACCTGATTAAATATATTTTTAATCAGAAACTTAACGGGTAAAATGCATAAATTTTACCCGTTTTTATATTGCTTATTTATTTATCTACGCTAAACTCAAAACATACCTAAAAAATGAATAATAAAAAGGAAACTTCATGGATTCGGGGTTTTTTAGTTTGTTTTTGCCGATTACTTTGGCAATTACGATGATGGGGTTAGGACTACAGTTAACAGTCAAGGATTTTCTGCATGTTAGTCGTTATCCCAAGGTGATTTTTATTGTCTTATTCTCACAACTGGTCATTTTAACCGGTTTAACCTTTTTAATCTGTCTGGTACTGGATCTGCCACCATTGCTTGCTGTAGGCATGATGCTGCTAGCTGCCTCTCCAGGAGGTGCCACTGCCAATCTGCTGAGCTATCTTTATAAAGGTGATGTGGCGCTTAATATCACGTTAACCGCTATCAATACGATTATTTCTATTTTCACCTTACCTTTTATTATGAACCTGTCCCTGTACTATTTTATAGGACAGGATACCGGCATCGGCTTACCGCTTGAAAAAATGGCTCAGGTTTTTCTGATTACGATTATTCCGGTTGTGATCGGCATGTTGATTCGGGCAAAATTTCCAAAGCTTTCAGATATTGTACATATGCCAATGCGGCTGCTATCTATCGCTTTTTTAAGCATGCTCTTGATCTATGCCATTTTCCAAGAGCGCTTTAACATCATCGAATATTTTGCCAGTATCGGGATTGCTACTTCCATATTATGTTTTTCCAGCCTGTTTCTCGGTTATTGCCTGCCTTTATTAATGGATATTCCAGACAAGATGGCACGCGCCTGCACCTTCGAAGTCGGCATTCATAATACGACTGTATCCATGACGATTGCGATTTCTGTCCTGAATAATGTCACCATTGCCATCCCTGCGGGTATTTATTCAATTGTCATGTACGTTTTTGCTGGTATTTTTGGCTTTATGATTAGTCAGCAGAAACTTAGCTATAGTGGCAAGAGTCGTTTATCAGATTTGTAACTTTCTAAGTCAATTTCCTGCTTAAGCTGTATGCTTTTTATAGAAAATTTAAAACTATTAAAATAAATTTCTATAAGGAGCATACAGATGGACTCTGGCATCATAACAATATTCCTCCCCCTCGCACTCGCCATCATCATGGTGGGATTAGGACTCGAACTCACGCTTAAAGATTTTGCCCGGGTCAGTCAGCACCCTAAAGCAGTGCTGGTTGCCTTGTTTTGTCAATTAATTCTACTGGTAAGCATTGCTTTCATTCTATGTAAAGTTCTGGCTTTACCACCTTTACTTGCTGTTGGTCTGATGTTGCTGGCCGCATCGCCAGGTGGCAGTACCGCAAATCTGTTCAGCTATTTGTTTAAAGGCGATCTAGCCCTCAATATTACCTTGACTGCGATCAATTCGGTGGTTGCTGCATTTACCTTGCCTTTAATTATGAACTTTTCCATTATGCATTTTATGCAGGACAGTCAGCAGATCAGCTTGCAGTTCGGAAAGATTCTGCAAGTGTTTGGTATCATTATTATACCAGTCGCGATTGGTATGTTGATTCGTCATTATGCGCCTGCGCTTACAGTAAAGTTAAACAAGCCTCTCCGCATTTTTGCAGTCCTCTTTCTGGTGCTGATTATTGCAGGAGCAATTTATAGTGAACGCGCCAATATTGCCGAATATCTGACTCAGGTGGGTTTAGCAACCGCCCTGTTCTGTCTCTTCAGCTTAATGATTGGCTATTTTGTTCCACGCCTGATGAATATCAATTCCGCTCAGGCACGTGCCAGCGCCTTCGAGATCGGTATTCATAACAGCACACTCGCCATGACTATTGCACTTACTGTCATGTCCAGCACTGTAGTTGCTATGCCCGCTGCGGTTTATTCAATCTTTATGTATATCTTCGCGGCTATTTTTGGATTATTACTGAATCGCTTTGCTCCAGTAGCTGCACGCCCTACCATCTCTCCCACTCAAGAAAATGCGTTTTAACCGGTTTTCGTAAAAAGGGTGCGAAAGCATCCTTTTTATTTGACTCCGTCTCAAGAAGATCACACCTTCAAGCTGAACTTCCGTTACAATAGCTTTTTGAAAAAATGTATAAAGGTTATTTCTGTGAAGTGGTTACAAATTCATATTACAGTTGATCAAGCTCAGGTAGATTTTACTGAAACATTACTTAGCTCACTGGGCGCCGTAAGTGTCACTCTGGATGATGCTGAAAACCAGGATTTACTGGAACCACTTCCAGGTGAAACACCGCTCTGGAATAAAGTGATCGTGACTGGCATCTATGCTCAAGAAGATGACGAAGAAGAAATCGATGTAGCTGCATTGGAAACCTTTATTCGCGCACAACTACCTGAAGCACCGATCCGCCATGAATTCTTGGAAGATCAAGCTTGGGAACGCACCTGGATGGATGCCTACGAGCCAATCCAGATTTCTGAAAAATTCTGGATTGTTCCAGAGTGGATGGAAGCGCCTGAAGCAGATGCAGTGAATATTAAACTTGATCCAGGTTTAGCTTTTGGTACAGGTAACCATGCCTCTACTTTCCTTTGCTTGCAATGGCTGGGTAAAACCGATGTAAAAGACAAGATCGTGATCGATTATGGCTGTGGTTCAGGCATTCTGGCTGTCGCGGCCCTGTTACTCGGTGCCAAATATGCCTATGCAACTGATATTGACCCACAAGCTGTTTTAGCGACTAAACAGAATGCTGAACTGAATGGCGTATTGGATCGACTTTATGTTGGTTTACCGGAAAAGTTCAATGCAGAACTTGGTGAGCAGAAAGCAGATGTGTTTGTTGCCAATATTCTGGCTGGCCCACTCATGATGCTTGAGCCTGAGTTCGCAGAATTGGTCAAACCTGAGGCAGAGTTCGCACTCGCAGGTGTTATCGAAGAGCAAGTTGCTGATGTTACTAGCATTTACTCAAAACATTTTGATATATTAGAAGTAGAAAAACGCGATGAACACTGGTGCCGTATCTCGGGGAAACGCCATAAGAATTAAAGAGTCTATAAAACATTTATGAGTGACAAGCGAACCCACTGCCCGACCTGCTCTACAACCTATAAAGTTACGGTTGCGCAATTAACCATTGCCCAAGGCATGGTTTGCTGCCCAAAATGTAGTACGACCTTTAATGCTTTATCGCATCTGGTGACCGAAGCACAGAATTCGGTCGCCCTTACCCATACGCCAAGTCATGTTTCTTATATTAATAGAAGCCTCACCGAATCTACTTCTTCAGTTAATTCTTCAGATCAGCACTATTTACTGAATATCTTTGATGAAAAAGTTGAAAACTCAAATATTGATCTGAAAACCTATCTGAACAACCTGAATTATTTCAGTACCGAACCGATTGCAGTCCTCCCTAGCATGAACTGGGATGATCAGGCTGATAAACAGCACAATAAAGGCCCGCTTTATTATTTAGGCTGGACCAGCCTGAACCTGTCCCTATTTGGATTACTGTTATTTCAATTCTTCTGGTTCAATCCGCACTATATTAAGAATAGTCATGTGATGAGTGTGGCTTTTAAAAATATCTGTGAAGTGTTCAACTGTTCCAATCTGGAAGAACATTACAATCTGATCAATACCAATAAGGTCAAAGCCAAAGCGATTGCCACAGATAAAACCCAGTTTAGTGGCGAGCTGATCAATTTCCACAAGCGCAGTCTGGAAATGCCAAACTTGAGAGTTCACCTTAAAGATCAGGGTGTGGTCTTGGCGACTTATAATTTAAAACCTCAGGAATACCTGATCGAAAGTCTGGTCAAGATTCAACGTATTCCCCAAAACAGCCCATTTAAATTTGAATTTGTGCTTCCTGTCGACCGTAAAGACTTCGATAATTACAGTTTGGAAATAATTCGACCTTAATATTGATAAAAACTATTAAAAAACGAAAAAAAAGTTAAAAAAAATGCAGTTTTCTTGCTCACTTTTCCCGAGACAATGGTATTATACGCGCCACGAAAGCTATGTGCTGCAAACTCCTCGCTACTTTTTCACAACAAATACAGTCTTGCCTAATGCGCTATAAAACTTATTGCGTATCGAGCAGATTTTTTTGTTTTGATTTTGGTCAGTAACAAAACTTTAACTATTGTTACGCTTATTTTTCGACCAAATCGTCGAGATGTGGCAAGCTACAAGCTCAATGTAATGACCAAGTTTTAGAACTCCAGTTTTAGGATCTAAAATGGAGTTCATTTCAATTTCTAGACCACTTTTATATATCGCTTTACCCAAGTGATATTTGATTTTTCGGATTAATTCGCATGAATAGCAAATCTCCTATTTTTACTGCACAATCTGATGTCGCTCTTCGTATTCACGTAGATCGCGCAGTTCGCCACTACTTTGCACAACTGCAAGGCGAGCAACCTTCTCAGGTGTACGACATGGTGCTGGCAGAAATGGAGAAGCCTTTATTATCTGTCGTTCTAGAATATACGCGTGGTAATCAGACACGCGCTGCCGAGATTCTCGGACTAAACCGCGGTACTTTACGTAAAAAGTTAAAAGCTCACGGTTTAATGAGTGAATAAATGGTAAAATGCTTGCGGCTACCGCAGGCATTTTTTTTGACTGTTAATTAGCTATTTAGATTTAATCTGTTCCTTGGTAACTGTGACGAAGATCATGACTATTAAACGCGCTTTAATCTCTGTTTCCGATAAAACCGGTATTGTGGAATTTGCACAAGACCTTGCTGCTCTTGGGGTAGAAATTTTATCTACAGGTGGTACATACAAATTGTTGAAAGACAATAATGTCGCTGTAGTAGAAGTTTCGGAGCACACTGGTTTCCCAGAGATGATGGACGGCCGTGTAAAAACGCTACATCCGAAAATTCATGGTGGCATCCTGGCTCGTCGTGGTCTAGACGAAGCTGTGATGGCTGAACACAACATCGATGCGATCGATCTTGTCGTTGTTAACCTGTATCCATTTGCTGCAACTGTAGCGAAACCAAACTGTTCACTGGCTGATGCGATTGAAAACATCGACATCGGTGGTCCAACAATGGTTCGTGCTGCTGCAAAAAACCACGCATCTGTGGGTATCGTGGTAAACGCTGCTGACTATGCAACTGTAATTGCTGAGCTTAAAGCTGATGGTGCTTTATCTTATGCAACCCGTTTTGACCTTGCGGTTAAAGCATTCGAACATACTGCTCAATATGACGGTATGATCGCATCTTACTTAGGCGCTCGCGTAGGTAAAGAAGCAGGTCAGGCAGACAAATTTGCGCGTACTTTCAATACTCAATTAAACAAAGCTCAAGACTTACGTTACGGTGAAAACCCGCATCAGTCTGCTGCTTTCTATGTAGATCCTGCTGCGAAAGAAGCTTCTGTTGCGACTGCTAAGCAGCTACAAGGTAAAGAACTTTCTTATAACAACATCGCGGATACTGATGCTGCACTTGAATGTGTGAAATCATTTGCGAAACCTGCTTGTGTGATCGTAAAACATGCGAACCCATGTGGTGTTGCAGTTTCTCTAGATGGCATCAAAGCAGCTTATGATCTTGCTTATGCAACCGACCCTGAATCTGCATTCGGTGGCATCATTGCATTCAACCGTGAATTAGACGTTGCAACTGCGCAAGCAATTGTGGATCGTCAATTCGTTGAAGTGATCATTGCTCCTAGCATCGCTGAAGGCGTACTTGAAGTAACTGGCGCGAAGAAAAATGTACGCGTACTGGTATGTGGCGAACTTCCAGCGATTAACGAACGTGCTCCACAACTTGACTACAAACGTGTAAACGGTGGTTTACTGGTTCAAGATCAAGACTTGGGCATGATCACTAAAGATGACTTGAAAGTTGTGACTAAACGTGCTCCAACTGAACAAGAAATCGATGACATGATCTTCGCTTGGAAAGTTGCAAAATACGTGAAGTCTAACGCGATTGTTTATGCGAAAAACCGTCAAACTATCGGTGTGGGCGCTGGCCAAATGAGCCGTGTAAACTCTGCTCGTATTGCTGCAATCAAAGCTGAACACGCTGGTTTAGTGGTTGAAGGTGCAGTAATGGCATCTGATGCATTCTTCCCATTCCGTGACGGTATCGATAACGCGGCTAAAGCTGGCATCAAATGCATCATCCAACCAGGTGGCTCAATGCGTGATGAAGAAACTATTGCAGCAGCTGACGAAGCTGGTATTGCAATGGTATTTACTGGCATGCGTCATTTCCGCCACTAATTTTTAAGTATTAAATTCCAAACCCTCCTTTTCGTAAGGAGGGTTTGTTACATCAGTAGATTATTTAATATCTTGCTATAAGATGTTAAAAGATTTTTAAACCTCATTGGGTTTGTGGAATTTCATTTTCGAGGGAATTTTCTAAAGATGAACATTTTAGTTTTAGGTAGTGGCGGCCGTGAACATGCACTTGCATGGAAAATCGCACAAGACGATCAAGTGGCAAAAGTATTTGTTGCACCGGGCAATGCAGGCACCGCAACTGAAAATAAATGTGAAAATGTCGCTTTGGACATTCTCAATAACCCTGCCATCATTGATTTTGCAAAAAATAATGCAGTTGAAATGATTATCGTGGGCCCTGAAGCACCGCTTGTGAATGGTGTGGTTGATGCTTGCCGCGAAGCAGGTGTGAAAGTTTGGGGTCCTACTCAATACGCTGCTCAGCTTGAAGGCTCTAAAGCATTCGCAAAACATTTCTTAAAACGTCATAACATTCCAACAGCTTTCTACGATGTATTTACTGAAGTAGATGCTGCGAAAGCATTTGTTGAAAAAAATGGTGCGCCAATCGTAATCAAGGCCGATGGTCTTGCTGCGGGTAAAGGTGTGATCGTTGCCATGACCAATCAGGAAGCATTTGATGCGATTGATGACATGCTGGCAGGCAACAAATTTGGTGATGCCGGTTCTCGTGTGGTGATTGAAGAATTCCTTGCAGGCGAAGAAGCATCTTTCATTTGTATGATTGATGGTGACAACATCCTGCCAATGGCAACGTCTCAAGATCATAAACGTATTTTTGAAGGCGACCAAGGTCCGAACACTGGCGGTATGGGAGCATACTCTCCTGCTCCTGTTGTGACTGCTGACGTATTCGAAAAAGCCATGAATGAAGTGATGCGTCCGACTGTTGAAGGCATGAAAAAAGATGGTCACGTATACACAGGTTTCTTATACGCAGGCTTGATGATTGACGACAAAGGCCAACCAAAAGTGATTGAGTTCAACTGTCGTTTTGGCGATCCAGAAACTCAACCAATCATGATGCGTTTAAAATCATCTTTGGTTGATTTAGTCCAAGCAGGTCTTGAAGGTAATTTACCTGCAGAAGCTGAATGGGATGAGCGTAAAACTGTCGGGATCGTACTGGCATCTAAAGGCTATCCTGAAACTTCTAGTAATGGCGATGTGATTTCAGGTTTAGATACTGAAATGACTGATGCGAAAGTCTTCCATGCAGGTACAAAAGCCAATGAAAATGGTGATATTGTCACTGCTGGCGGTCGTGTACTTTGTGTGACTGCTTTGGGTAATACCATTGGTGAAGCACAAGCGAAAGCATTAGAGCTTTGTGAGAAAGTGACTTTTGACGGCGTTCAATATCGTAAAGATATTGGTTACCGTGCAATTGCTCGTGAAAATGCTTAATTCTTTCTCGTAAAAAATTAAGTAAAAACCCCGCTGAGTGCGGTAATGCCAGTCAGTTAAGCAAATTTTAGTAAAATGTAGTAAAAATGAGTGTATGTAAATACGCTCATTTTTTTATGTCTTTATCTGAACATTTAGAATCCACTCTTGAACATTCTCTCCCATCA